>NZ_JMQK01000021.1:0-83240 GCF_000705355.1 Pseudorhizobium marinum | reverse complement strand
GCCAAATGTATTCGAGCTTGTATTTTGTCATCTTACTCTCTCTCAAACCATGGTGCGTTCGTAGCGCCACCCGCTTTCCGAAAGCTCCCGGAGGGCTTGGCGGTCGCTGGATGAACGAGATGATGCATGTGGCGTGCCAACTCGCGACCAAATCGGCTGAGAGGCCAAAAATGCGGCATGTTAGGAGGCGCTGAAGCATTGAGCATCCGACGCTTTTCCTTGATTCTTCTCATATCAATATCGCCGACCGTCTCACGGTCTTGGAACTGACAGCCATCGCGCCCGTTGGACGGAGTGGACAACAGAAACGGCGACTGATGCCGATCATTGCAGCTCATGATGAATATGAGTGCAAATGCGCAAAATATGTGCTAATAGACTGAGGTCAGGACCGCCACGAGGAACAGCACCATGACAGCAGGTTTCGAGCGTGTAACAGCCAAGATCTACCAGTTCCCGATCAACCGGGTGACGAAGCGCGCCGCCCTGAGCGAGCCCGGCAATGACGCGACACGGTTTTCGGACCTTGCCTTCGACAGCTGCTGGTATCATGACGAGGCCATACGCGACGACGTGAAGCCGACGCGCCACGACTGACAGCATTCCTTGGTCAGAGACCGATCTGACGAAAAACATCGGCTGACAGAACCATCTCCGTGATCGCTGCGTAAGTGAACGTATGACGATCGGAGATACGGCATGGCCTCCCCAGACACCTCCCCATCCAGCATCAACAAAATCGCCTGGATCACCGGCGCGAGTTCGGGTATCGGCCGGGCTGTCGCGCTCAGGCTGGCCGACGAGGGATGGCAGGTAGCCGCAAGCGCCCGCAGCACCGACAAGCTGGCCGAACTGGAGGCACTCCGGCCGGGGCGCATCCTGTCCTTTCCAGTAGACGTGACCCAGCAGGATGCCGTGGCTGCGACCGTGGCCGAGATCGAGGACAGGATGGGGCCGCTTGACCTCGCGCTTTTCTCCGCCGGTAGCTACAAGCGCGACAGCGCCACCCGCTTCCAGGGCAAGGACCTCGCCGAGGTCATGACACTCAACGTCATTGGCACCGGGTATTGCCTGGATGCCGTCATTCCGAAGATGGTGGCGCGCCGCGCCGGACACATCGCAGTCGTTGCCTCCGTGGCCGGCTATGTCGGACTGCCGGGGGGAGCTTTCTACGGAGCGACCAAAGCCGCCCTGATCAATCTCTGCGAGGGCCTCTATCCGGAGCTTGAGAAGGAAGGCGTGCGCCTGACCGTCATCAACCCCGGGTTTGTCGAAACGCCGTTGACGCAGAAGAACGACTTCCCGATGCCCTTTCTGATTGGTGTCGACGAAGCGGCGGAATCGATCGTGAAGGGCCTGAAGAGCGGCCGGTTCGAGATCATCTTCCCCTGGAAGATGGCCGTCGCGATCAAGCTCCTGAACGCCCTGCCTCGACCGCTGCTGTTCATGATCACGCGCAAGATGCTGCGCCGCTGACCGCACTCAGGTCCTCAGGGGCGTAAGAGCTTGAATTGCACCACATCGATACGGCCGGTGCGGAAGCCCACTGCGCAGTAGTGCAGGTAGTAGTGCCACATCCGGAAGAACCGCTGGTCGAAGCCGAGCTTTGCGATCACCGCCCAGTTGGTGCAAAACTCCCGGTCCCACGCGACAAGCGTGCGGGCATAGTCTTGTCCGAACCGGAATTCATCGTCGACCGCAAGTCCGGCCGCCGTCACCCCTTCCCGGAAGGCGCGAACAGACGGCAGCATTCCGCCGGGAAAAATATAAGTCTGGATGAAGTCGGCGTTGCGCCGGTAGTTCGCAAAACGGTCCTCGGCGATCGTGATCGTCTGGATCAGCGCCTCCCCGCCTGCGGCCAGGAGCGCACGCACCCGATCGAAATAGGTAGGCCAGTTCTCCTCGCCCACGGCCTCGAACATCTCGATCGACACGATCTTGTCGAACGACCCGCTGCAGTCGCGGTAGTCCTCCAGCCGGATGTCGGCCCGGTCGGCGAGCCCCTTATGCTGCAGCCGCTCCCGTGCGAAAGCCGCCTGCTCGCGCGACAGGGTGAGGCCGGTGACCCGGCAGCCGGTCTCCCGGATGGCATATTCGGCAAATCCGCCCCAGCCGCAGCCGATCTCCAGGACATGATCGTCCGGCCCGATGTTCAGGGCGCTCAGGATCCGCCGGTATTTTTCCCGCTGCGCATCCGCAAGCGTCATGTCGGGCTGGGTGTAGAGGGCCGAGGAATAGGTCATGGTCTCGTCCAGCCACAACCGGTAGAACTCGTTCCCAAGGTCATAGTGGAAGGCGATGTTGCGACGGCTGCCGGCGCGCGAGTTGCGGCGCAGCCGGTGCTGGAGGAAGGCGACCGCCGCCCTGAGCGGACCCGCCAGCGTTACCGGCCGCCAGACCTGGTCATTGGCAACCACCAGTTCCAGAACGGCACCGAGGTCCGGCGTCTCCCAGTCTCCATCCAGATAGGCCCGTGAAAACCCGAGCGCTCCGCCGCTGAGGAGGCGCCGCACCGGCTGCGCATTGTTCAAACGGATCGTCGCGGCCGGCCCCCGCTCGGCACCGGCGAAATGACGTTCCTGTCCACCGGGAAAACGCACCGTCAGATGCCCTACGGCGATGCGGTCTGCCCAGCGGCACAGGGACTTCTGCCACATGGGCATCGGGGAGGAGGCAAAGGAAGCGCGGCTTTCGGGGATATGACTCATCTGCTTACTCGTTGACCGGAACAAGTGAACTCGCCCTGCGCTGCAGGCTCGGCTTGTGCCGGTGAACCGGCACGCCCTTGAGCCAGAGTTTCAGAGCCTCCCAATGAATACCAGCCATGATCTTGAGGGTCATCAGCGGAAGTGCAACCAGCGCTTTCAACAACGTGGCGTCCGTCAGGGGACGGCGCACGCCGACGAAGCTGGCATAGAGCAGCGGGCCTGTTTCATCGCTCTCGTTGATTGCGATCATCACGGCATCTCCAGGGCGGCCGGTGCGGAAGTGATAGGTGCAGTCCATCGGCACGAAGGGAGAGACATACAGCTCCTTCTTGCAGGCGTGCCTGACTGTCTGCTGCGTGCCGTCGGCCACCGGAATGACATAGGTATGGCGTTCGTGGAAGGTATTGCAGACCTCGTAGAGGATCGCCAGCAAACGCCCGTATCGCGTTTCACAGAAATAGACGGTAATCGGATTGAAAACGTACCCGAAGATGCGCGGATAGCAAAGGATGCGGATGCGGATGTCGCCCGTTTCCAGACCGGCACTCTCAAGATGCCCCTCCACCCAGTCCCGAAGCGCTCCGGCTTCGCCGGTTCCATGGTCGCTATCACGGAAGCCGATGGCTGCCGCGCGATTGTGGCCGAACAGCCGGAGCCGCCGGTCAAGCCCCGCCAGATCGTCGAGGTCGAGCAGCAACGAGAACACGCGGTATCGCAGTCTGTGCATCGCCGGTCGATGTCGCCTGTGAACCACGTCCCCCAGATAAAGCGCGGATGTTTCTGTCATTCGGCAGCCTCGAGCGGCATGGCCGCAAAGATGCGGCCGGACGGGTTGGCGACCTGCCACGGCCGGTGCGTTCCGGTGAGCCTTTCGGCCACCGCCAGCCCTGCCTGCAGCCCGTCTTCATGGAAGCCGCTGCCGAAATGGGCACCACAAAACCAGATCTTCCGGCGGCCCTGAAGATCCCATATCTGCTGCTGGGCTTGCAGCGCGGCCTCATCGAACAGCGGGTGGGAGTATTCGAAAGTGCCCTTGATGGCATCCGGGCGTATCCGGCGGCAGGGATTGAGGGTGACGAACAGCGGGTGCTGCGGGTCGATATTCTGGAGCCTGTTCATCCAGTAGGTCACGCAGAGATCGCTGTTGCCGAGCCCCGGCCCGCCGCTGATGTAGTTCCAGCTCGACCAGACGGCGCGGCGCTTCGGCATCAGATGCGGATCGGTATGCAGCACCGCGGTATTGGATGTATAGCGGAAAGCCCCAAGCGTCTGCCGCTCGAGATCGTCCGCATCCGCCAGCATGGCGAGGGCATCATCCGCATGGGTGGCGACCACGACATCGTCGAACCGGTCGGTGGCACCGCCAGCATCGGTAACGACCACATGATCGCCCTCGCGCCGCAGTTCGACGACAGCGCTGTTCAGGCGGATGGTGCCCGCAAAGTCCTGCGCTATGCGGCGAACATACTCGCGGCTTCCCCCCTCCACCGTTCGCCACTTCGGCCGTCCGGAGATCGTGGTCAGACCGTGATTGACGAAGAAGCGCAGGAAGGCCTTGAGCGGATAGGACCGCATTTCTCCCGAAGATGTGGACCAGATCGCCGCTCCCATCGGGAGAAGGTGATCGTCGATGAACGCCTGGGAATAGCCACCGCGATCGAGAAACTCGCCGAGCGACAATCCATCCAGCCCGGGATCGGACAGCAGCTCTGCAGACTTTTTGTAGAACCGCAGGATGTCCGACATCATCCGCCAGAAACGCGGCCGCGCCAGGTTGCTGCGCTGGGCGAGGAGGCCGCTGATGCCGGTTCCCGAATATTCGAAGGCGCCGCCGTCGAGCGAAGCCGCAAACGACATGTCGGAGGCCGCCGTCGGAACGTTGAGGTGCCGAAAGAGTGCCACGAGATTGGGGTAGTTGAGCTCGTTGTAGACGATGAAGCCGGTGTCGACGCTGACCTCGCCCTCTCCGACCGGCACCGTCACCGTGTTGGCATGGCCACCCAGGCGCTCGGCCGCTTCGTAAAGGGTCACGTCATGGCTCTTTGCCATCAGCCATGCGGCGGAAAGCCCGCTGATACCCGACCCGATGACCGCAATACGCTTTCCTGTCGTGTCGGCCACGCTGTTCTGCCCCATGTTACGCAAACTCTCCCGCTGTCGCTGTTGTCCCTCGATCTACGGCTATACGGCGCGCCCGGATTGCCAAGAGCATTTTTTTCTGCGGCTGACGGTTTCCAATGATCCGGGGGCAAGAGGCTGCCGTAAAGGCGACCATGAGCTTGAGCATTCACATCGGGTCGGAGACATGCCAGAACGAGACGCTCGCCATCATTCGGCGGC
The DNA here is from genome assembly GCF_000705355.1 of Pseudorhizobium marinum. NCBI lineage: Bacteria > Pseudomonadati > Pseudomonadota > Alphaproteobacteria > Hyphomicrobiales > Rhizobiaceae > Pseudorhizobium > Pseudorhizobium marinum. The sequence goes on along the minus strand of NZ_JMQK01000021.1, from coordinate 78,192 downwards.
GATCCCTAAGGCGTGACATCGGCATGACGCAACCCAATTCCCCAAAGCTCAAAGGCGGTGATGTTGATCCCGCGGAATTGGCGCGCCTGCTCGTGACCGTAGGAGAAAGTCGCAATGTCGAAGCGTTCGAAGCCTTGTTCCGCTTCTATGCGCCGAAGGTTCGCGCGTTCATGACGATGAAGACAAAGGACAGGCAGGCGGCGGAAGAACTGATGCAGGAAACCATGAGCTCGGTATGGACCAAGGCTGCCCAGTTCGATCCGGATCGCGGCAATGCGTCGGCCTGGATCTTCACCATCGCCCGCAATATTCGCATCGATGCCTACAGGCGCAAGCGCCCGGCTCTCGACCTCGACGACCAGGCGCTGATGCCCGAGGAGGCTCCGCAAGCCGACCGGGAACTGGAGAAGGCGCAGGAAGCCAAACTGCTTCGCAATGCGCTGGCGACCTTGCCACCGGAGCAGCAGGATGTGCTGAAAATGGCCTTCTTTGAAGACAAGCCCCACTCCGCAATTGCCGAGCAGATGGGTCTGCCGCTCGGCACGGTCAAATCCCGCATACGGCTGGCATTTTCCAAGCTGCGCGATGCGCTGGAGGATCGGCGATGAGCGTTCGACATCACATCAGCGACGAGCTGCTGCTGGACTACGCAGCCGGCACTCTGTCGGAAGGGTGGAGCCTTGCCATCGCCACGCACTTGGCATTGTGCCCGACCTGCCGGCGCCAGCTTGACGCCATGGAGGGCGCAGCCGGAGCGCTTCTCGACAAGATCTCCGTAGAACCGGTTGCGGACGATGAGTCCTGGCAGCGGATGCGTGCCCGCCTTGAAGGTAGCAAGGCGCCCCAGCCGGAAAGCAAATCCAAGCCCCGGAGCGAACACCGGCCAGCGGCCGTCATTCCGGAACCGCTTCGCTCCTATCTGGGAAGCGACGTCGAGGGTCTGAAGTGGCGCGCATTGGGCCGCGGCGCCTATCACATCCGTATCCCGACCGATGATCCCTCGACGCAGGTGCGCCTTTTGAGAATTCCGGCAGGCAAGCCCGTGCCGGAGCACACGCACAGCGGCCGGGAGCTGACGCTGGTTTTGTCCGGCAGCTTTCGTGACGGGGAAAGCGTCTTCGCGCGCGGGGACATCGAAGAAGCAGACGACGATCTTCTGCACACGCCGACCGCGTCGGAAGGCGAAGACTGTATCTGCCTGGCGGTCACCGAAGCACCGTTGAGGTTCACCAGCTGGATCGTCCGCATGATCCAGCCGATCCTGAAGATCTGACCGATTGGCGATGAGGAAACAACAATGCTGACGCCCGTGGTAGCCTATGTGTCGACCGCCATCGTGTTTCTCGGAATCGATGCCCTTTGGCTCGGACGGGTGGCAACAACCTATTATCGCGGCTGGATCGGCAACATGATGCTGGAGCAGCCGAACTTTGCAGCGGCGGCAGTCTTCTATCTCGTCTATGTGGCAGGCGTCGTCTATTTCGCAGTGATGCCGGCCCTCAATGGCGGCGGCTGGACGCAAGCCGCAATCGCCGGCGCCATCCTCGGATTCATCGCCTACGGTACTTACGACATGACCAATCTCGCGACCCTGAAGAACTGGCCGATCATCATGACGGTCGTTGACATGTCCTGGGGGACGATCCTGACGTCCTTTGCAGCGGTCATGGGCTTTTTCATCACGCAGAAGCTTGTCTGAGATCGCCAGACACTTTGTCGGCACCGGCCACCAACGTGTTTACATTGTGTTTTCGATCGATATCCTGCGGCACGCGCAGTTGCCGGCCCCGATACCGTCGCCATGATCGCAACACATGTTCAACCCATCGCAAGGTGGGCGGAGGATCAGTAATAGCAGATATCACGACACCGGATCTGGAGACCTGTGCTCGCGAACCGATCCACATTCCGGGCGCCATCCAACCCCATGGGGCTCTCTTCGTGCTTCGTGCCTCCGACATGATCGTCGTGCAGGCAAGCACAAACGTAACCGACTACCTCGGCGATGACGTCATGGTCGGTCAACGCCCGCGGGGTACCGTTGGCGGTCTGCTCGACTCCATTTTGCAATGGCACCAGACTCCGGAACCGACCCTTCAGATTCCGGTAGCTGCCTATGGTCTCATCGTCGTCGCTCATCGCTCGGGACGCTCCATCATCGTCGAAGCGGAACGGGAAGAGCCACAAACCGCATCACAGACATTCACGAGTTTGCGCAGCTTCGTGCAGACGTTGGCGCAGCAGGCGGATCACGACGCTTCCCTGCAGGTAACCGCCCGGTTTCTCCGGCAGCTGACCGGCTTCGATCGTGCGCTCGTCTATCGGTTCGACGAGGATTGGAACGGACAGGTGGTTGCAGAGGCTGGCAACGGTGCCTTGCCTTCCTACCTCGATCTGCGCTTTCCGGCCTCCGACATTCCGGCCCAGGCACGCGCGCTTTACGCCGCAAACCCTGTCCGCATCATTCCCAATGCCACCTATGATGCCGTTCCGATCATTCCCGTCGCCAACCCTGATACACAGACGCCGCTGGACTTGAGCTTTGCCCAGCTGCGAAGCGTGTCTCCCGTCCATCTTGAGTACATGCGCAACATGGGAACGGCAGCCTCGATGTCCGTATCGATCATGATCGACGGGCGGCTTTGGGGGCTCGTTTCATGCCATAGCGCAACGCCCCACTATGTCGGCATCGTCACGCGCGACGTCTGCGAGCTCATCGTCCAGTCCCTTGCCATGCGCATCGCGGCGCAGCAGCGCGAAGTGAGCTCCGCCAGCCGCGCTCAGCTTGGCCGGATTACATCGCGCCTTCTGACCTTGATGTCGTCCGGCACGAACTGGCCTGAGGAACTGATAGATGCGGGAGATGATCTGCTGGCTCAGGTCGGTGCCGATGGCGCAGCCATCATCACCGAAACCGGCTATTTCACCGTGGGCGAGTGTCCCCGCGAGGATGAGGTTCGCACGATCGTCAGATGGCTGGAAGAAGAACGAAGAGACGCCGACCTCTTCGCCAGCCATTCGCTTGCATCGGAATTGCCGCCGGCATCCGCGTTCGCCGCATCTGCAAGCGGTGTCTTAGCTGTCCGCATTTCCGAGCTCCACCCGAGCTGGGTCATCTGGTTCCGCCCGGAAGTGGTGCGCACGGTGAAATGGGGTGGCAATCCGCATAAACTGGTGACGGAAGAAGGACGAATTCATCCACGCAACTCCTTCGATGCCTGGCGCGAACAGGTGCATCAGCAAGCGAAGCCATGGACGGAGTCTGAGCTTTCTGCAGCGCGAGATCTGCATCGTGCCATCGTCGGCATAGTCCTGCGCAGGGCGGAGGAACTGGCCGAGCTGACGAGTGAACTTCGCCGGTCAAACAAGGAGTTGGAAGCCTTCTCCTATTCGGTGTCGCATGACCTGCGTGCACCCTTCCGCCATATCGTCGGGTTTGCCCAACTGCTGCGCGAGCGCGAAACCTCACTCGATGCCAAATCCCAGCACTACCTGCGAAATATTTCTGAATCGGCCCTGGCCGCAGGCCGTCTCGTGGACGACCTCTTGAACTTTTCGCAGCTTGGACGCGCTTCGATCGCGTCCAAGAATGTCGACATGAACAAGCTCGTCGAGGAAGTCATCAAGAGCGTCATGCTGAGCCGTCCCGATCGGCAGGTGGAGTGGAAGATAGGACGCCTCCCGACCGCCTGGGGCGACGCCACGCTGTTGCGGCAGGTCTGGTACAATCTGATCGACAATGCGGTAAAATATTCCCGCGACCGGGAACCCGCAGTCATTTCCATCGACGGATCGACAGCGGACGACGTGACCGTCTATTCGATCTCGGACAATGGCGTTGGCTTCGACATGGCTTACGTGGGGAAACTTTTTGGCGTCTTCCAGCGTTTGCAGCGCGCGGAAGACTTCGACGGAACCGGCATCGGTCTTGCGCTCGTTCGACGGATCGTCGAACGCCACAATGGAACCGTGAAGGCAACCGGCGAAGAGGACAAAGGCGCAACCTTTACCTTCGCATTGCCGACACCTGAGAAGAAAGGCCGTGCGCTTGCCTGAACTGCGACCGATACTGCTCGTGGAGGACAGTCCTCGCGACCTTGAGCTGACGCTTGCCGCTCTCGAGAAATGTCAGCTTGCCAACGACATCGTCATTGCACGCGATGGTGCAGAGGCGGTGGACTACCTGTTTTCGACCGGGCAGTACGCCAAGCGGGACGAGGGAGACCCCACAGTGGTCCTGCTGGACCTGAAGCTTCCGAAGGTCGACGGTCTGGAGGTTCTGGAACGCGTGAAGCAGGACCCCAAGCTGCGACATATCCCGATCGTCATGCTGACTTCCTCCCGCGAGGAGCAGGATCTCGTGCGCAGCTACCAGCTTGGGGTCAATGCCTTCGTCGTCAAGCCTGTCGAGTTCAACGAGTTCTTCAAGGCCATTCAGGATCTCGGCGTCTTCTGGGCGCTGCTGAACGAACCCCCACCTGGATATCGACCCCAATGACGCAAAATAGGCGTTCGCGCCCGCCGCGCATCCTCATGCTTGAGGACAGCCGTCTTGATGCGGAGTTGATCCGCGAGCACCTGGAGACCATTACCCCCCAGCCCGTGCTTCATCATGCAACGAATCGGCGCGAGTACATCGAAGCGCTCGAGGCACCTGACTTCGATGTCATTCTCGCCGATTTCTCGCTGCCGGACTTTGATGGGATGAGCGCACTGGAGATGGCCCGCGAGGCCGTTCCGGAAGTCCCCTTCATCTTCGTGTCCGGGATCCTCGGTGAAGAGGTGGCAATTGAATCGTTTCGGCGCGGCGCAACGGACTATGTGCTGAAACAGCGTCTGATCCGGCTACCGGCAGCGGTCGAGCGCGCCTTGGCAGAAGCTCGTGAAAGGGTGGAGCGCCGGAGGGCCGAGAACCAGAAGGAACTCCTGGTCCGCGAACTCAGCCACCGGGTCAAGAACACGATGGCTGTGGTCATGTCGCTGGTGCGAAGGACCGTCAAGACCAGCGACAACGTCGATGACTACGTCGACAATCTGCTGGGGCGGCTGCGGGCAATGGCCGATGCCCATGCGCTCCTGTTCGAGACGAACTGGAGCGAGGCGGAGCTCCTTGAAGTGATCAGGCGGACAATCGCACCGCAGGATCGCAATGGCACGCGCATCAAACTGGAGCCGGGAACGCTCACGATGCTGCCGCCCAAGGCGGCGCTTGCGCTCGGCATGGTCCTGAACGAGCTTGCCACCAACGCCGTGAAGCATGGAGCGCTGTCAAACGACCATGGGGTGGTGAAGATTTCTTGGGATCGGAGTGCTGCGGATGTGGTGGTGATACGTTGGCAGGAAATCGATGGACCGGCTGTACGGGTGCCGGAGGACAAGGGCTTCGGCGCGACCCTCATAGACCGCAGCATCCGCTATGAACTGGAGGGTGACGTGACGCTCCACTACAACCCGACTGGGCTGGTCTGCGATATCACCTTCCCGCTCTCGGCGACAGAATGACGGGGCGACTTTAGCCGTTGCGGGCACTCTGCTCAGGCTTGTTGGAAAAATGCTTGTCCATCAGCTTGGCGAGCTTCTGAGGGCTCCAGGGCTTGGCAAGGAGCGGCAAGCCGGCAAGCTTCGACTTCAACTCCGGCAGTTCCGCGTAACCGCTGCACACGATGAGCGGGACGCCCTTCGACTGCAACGCCTCGATGACCGGGAAAGACAGTTCGCCGTTGAGGTTGAGATCGAGGATGGCACCGTCCAGATCCGTGGACGCCACCGCCTCCAGGGCCTGCGAAATGCGACCGAACGGTCCGACCACACGCACACCCTGCTCGGTCAGGTGATCTTCAACGTCCATCGCGAGGAGCACGTCGTCTTCCAGGACCAGAATTTTCATGATGCTGCGGCCTCTTTGCTTTCCCCACTCGGACTCCCGCCTGTCGCGTTCCCGGACAAGCAGACAACGACGATCTATCTGTTTCTCCTGCAAGAGATTTCAAGGTGATACGGAGAAACGGGATGCAGGTGAGAGAGCACCAAAATGTGATGCTGATGCAGCTGCGATAGTACCCATTGCTGCAGCCCTGGCGACATCAGCTGCCTCTCAGCGCCTGCCTCTTCAGCCATGCATCAAGCGCCTTCACCATCGCCAGGCGCAGGCTTGCCCCTTTTGCCAGCGCCCGAATGAGTGTCTTTCCCTCGCCTGGAAAGCCGATCTCGGCCGTCACCTCGTCCGGTCGTATGCTCCGCTTCGCCATGATCCGCTCGATCCGGGTCACCGTCGACGGCAACAGATAGCGGCCGTCGGCGATCAACTGCTGCCTGTCGGGATCGATGGCGGACCAAAGATCGACGTCCTGCGTCGCAACCCTTTTCAGAAACAGCAGCCGCTCTTCATCGCTCGCCTTGACCCAAGCCTTCTCAAGCTTTGCCAGCCGCGACAACTCAGCCTCTTTGGACGGCCGCTCAAGATCCTTTCGGCGTTTCTGTTTCTTCGGCATGCTGTCGATCTTGATCGCCTCCCGGGTTGATTGGACAAGTCGGCACGGTCGTGCTGGCCGTCGCACATTCTGGCGACGCGGCATTGATCTGCTTCATCGTTTCTTGAGCAGTCGTGGGATACCAATATGCCTCGCAGTTGGCCAGCCTGTCGGGGTTTATCGGGAGATGCAGCAGGACACCATATGGGCCTTAAAGGATGAGGTTCGCGAGTTTTCTCTCCCCTTCTCCCGGCAGATCGTCATGATGCTGGGTGCCTTCTGGCAATCCGGCGTCCGAAACCGCGTGCTGACATACACCGTGGCGCTTCTTGTTGTCATTCTCGCCACGGTCTATGCGCAATACCGCCTGAACCAGTGGAACGTGCCCTTCTTCAATGCGCTGGAACGCCGTGACCTGAGCACTTTCATTCAGCAGCTGCAGGTCTTCGCCGTCATTGCCGGCTCGCTTCTTGTGCTCAACGTCATCCAGGCCTGGCTCAACCAGATCACGGCGCTCTTCATGCGCGAGGGATTGGCCCGCGACCTGATCAACCTCTGGCTCAAGCCGGGACGCGCGCTCAAGCTCGCTCATCTCGGCGCCATCGGCATCAACCCGGACCAACGTCTGCACGAGGACGCCCGCAACCTCTCCGAGCTGACGACGTCGCTGGCGATCGGCCTTGTGAACTCCACCATTCTGCTTGCCAGCTTTGTGGGCGTGCTGTGGGCCATTTCGGACACCTTCCGCTTCAGCATCGGCGGTGATGAGGTGGCCATACCCGGCTACATGGTCTGGGCAGCTTTGCTCTATGCCGGCCTGGCGTCCCTGCTCAGCAACGTTGTGGGACGCCGGCTTCCCGCTCTGAATGCCGACCGCTATGCCAAGGAAGCGGAGCTGCGCTTTGCCTTGATGCGCACCAACGAGAACCTGGTGGCCATCACTCTGGCGAGGGGAGAGGAGAACGAACGCAAGCGCATCCATGGCGCGATCAGCACGGTGCTCCATGTCATTCGCCGCCTGGCACTGGGTTATACGCACCTCACCTGGGTCTCCGCGGGCTTCGGCTGGCTCTCGACCGTTGCACCGATCCTGATCGCGGCGCCGGTCTACTTTGCCGGGAACCTGACCTTTGGCGGCCTGATGATGGCCGTCGGCGCCTTCAACCAGGTCAATGCCGCCCTGCGCTGGTACGTCGACAACTTTCGCCAGATCGCGGACTGGAAGGCCACTTTGATGCGGGTCTCGACGTTTCGCAACGCCCTTACGGCCTTGGAGAAGGAGCCGCAACGGGAAGGCATCCGCTATTCGACGACCGGCGACCGAACGATCGTGCTCAGGGGGCTGGAGCTCTATGCCGCGCAGGGCGGCTCCTCGCGCAATCACGGGCTGCGCCTGCCCAGCGATGAGGTCTTCCACACCGGTGAACGGCTGATGATCAACGGCGAGGCAGGCGCTGATCGCCGCTTCCTGTTTCAGGCGCTGGCGGGAGCCTGGGAATGGGGAAGCGGAGAGATTGCAACGCCGCCCGATGGGCGAATGCTGTTCATGCCGCAGAAGGGCTATTTCCCTCACGCCAGCCTGCGAGAGGCACTTGCCTATCCCTTCGATCCGGCAGCTTTCCAGGATGACAGGCTTCTGGCCGTGCTTGACGAGGTGGGTCTTTCGCCGCTGGCCGCCGCGCTCGATCTTCTGGAGCGCTGGGATCGAAAGCTCGCCGAAGAGGATCAGATCCGGTTGCGGATCGCCAACGCCCTGCTGATCGAGCCCGATTGGCTTGTGATCGATGACATTCTTGAAGGGCTGGAAGAGGAGACCCAGCGGGAGCTGGCAGACGTTCTGTCGCGGATGACAGACACCGCCCTCATCTATATCGGCCGGAGCCCCGCCTTCGAAGCTGTTACCCGACCGCGGCTCATTCACCTTCAGCCGCTGTCGTTCTTTCCGTCAGAGACGCCCCCCACCGCCCCGTCGCCAAGGTCAGTGCGCGGAACAAGCTGAGGGATCTTTCTTTGCACGACATTTCAGGAGATAGTTGTCCGGAAACGGTTGGAGAGGAGGAGCATATGAACGTCCGGTGGACACTTGTTCTCGCTGCGGCGCTGCTGGCAGGACCGGTGCATGGGCAACAGGATGCCTTTTCCCGCGCCGATACCTCCGGGGACGGTGCTCTGACGCCTGTCGAGTTCAAAACCTTCATCGATGGTCTTGCGGAGGCAGGCCGGGCGCAGGCCCAGAAGGTCAAGGCCGCGGGCCGCTATGGGCTCGCCTTCGACCGGATCGACAAGAACGGCGACGGCCTGGTGACGGCGGCCGAAGTCGCTGCGATGCGCTGACGACCGGAGAAGCGACATAAATCTCCGGGTCTCTCATCAAGTCTTCGCGAGAAAGGCCGAGATGGACAAAGATCCATCCGAAGAGAGGTGCTGTTGGCCATCCGGGCGCCCTACATCTTGATGCTCGTCGCGCCAAGAAAAGGGAGATAGCTTTGCTCTTTCATCGAATTCTGTCCTGCTTCGTCCTTGTCACGCCCTTGCTGGCTTTGCCTGCCCTTGGTCAGGAGCAGCCGCCGCGGGATGAAGTGCAACAGCAGCAGCCGTCGGAGGAGGGTATCTTCGGCCTCCTGCCCGCGGACTCGGTTACCGAGCACGTCCTGCAAACAACGGAAGGCGAGCTTGCCTACACGGCCACGGCAGGCACGCTGAATCTGTATGGCCAGGACGGCAAACAGAACGCCAGGATCTTCTACACTGCCTATAAAGCAAAGGACCGCGCCCCAGACCGACCGGTGACCTTCGCCTTTAACGGCGGACCAGGCGCCGCCTCGGCCTATCTCCATCTCGGGCTCGTCGGTCCGAAGATCCTGCCTTTCCAGGGGGAAAACAGCGATGGCACCCGGCCGGAGCTGAAGGACAACCCCGAAAGCTGGCTGGCATTCACCGATCTCATCCTGATCGATCCGATCGGAACTGGCTGGAGCCGTGCGGCCAACGACGATGCGGCCGGGCGCTATTTTAACGTTCGGCAGGATGCCGAGAGCATCGCCAAGTCCATCGCTCTCTACGTCCAGAACAACGACGTGCTGGCGGCACCGAAATATCTGCTTGGCGAAAGCTATGGCGGCTTTCGCGCTGCCAAGGTCGCCGTCGCCATGAAGAACAGCCAGAACATGATCCCCGCCGGCATCATCATGGTATCGCCGCTGATCGAGGGGCGCTTCCTGTTTGGCCTCGACCAGGATCCGCTCGCCTCCGCATTGCAATTCCCCGCCCTTGCCGCAGCCGAGATGGAGCGTCGAGGCAGCTTCGACCGGGAAGCTCTGCGCGAGACCGAACGCTTTGCGATGAACGAATACCTGACGACGCTTGCGGGCCCTGCGCCCACAGGACCGGAGGCAGAGGCATTCTATTCGCGCGTCGCCGGCCTGACAGGACTGCCGATGGCTGTCGTGGAGCGCACGCGCGGCTTTGTAAGCGACGCCTATGCGAAGGAAGCCGGGGGGACAGGCCGCATCGTCAGCCCCTATGACGCCGGACTGTCGCTTCCCGACGCCTATCCCGAGTCCGGCATTGGCCGCAATGACGATCCGATTCTGGACGGCTACACCCGCGCCTATGGCTCGGCTTTTGCCGACTACGCCCGCGACACCTTGGGCTTTGATACGCCCATGACCTACACACTCCTGAACGAGGACGTGAACCGCCGCTGGGAATGGAACGGCGGCCGGGGCGGAGACAGCCGTGCGACCGCAGGCGTGTCCACCGACATCCGCGACCTGCTTTCCGTCATTCCCTCCTTCAAGCTCATGGTCGCCCATGGCTATAGCGACATCCTGACACCCTACGGCATGAGCCGGTATGTCATCGATCACCTGCCGCCGGAGTTGGCAGGCGACAGGGTCAGTCTGAGGGTCTATCGCGGCGGCCACATGTTCTATACGCGCGACGAGGACCGCCGTGCGATGTTCGAGGACGCACGGGCATTCTATTCGGATGACTAGCCAGTGGTCCGCCTGCGCAAGATCGCCTGAGGGAACCTATGGTGTGGCCGATCCATTAGTTCAGAAAGGAGAACGCCATGTCACGACCCTCGCGAATGGGTTACACCGGTGACCCGGAATACCAGCCGACCGCCGGCGAACGCATCAAGGACACGGCCGTCGCCCTGCGCGACGACGCGGCGATGGCGGCCGCTGCCGCCCGCGATTACCCCGTCGCCACCACGTCGCTGGTGCTGACTGCGGCAACCGTCGGCCTGCTGGTCGGCTACCTTCTCGGCGCCGGACAGTCGAGAAGCGGCGATGAAAGCCGCCGCTCCTGGTAAGACTGTCTCGCCGCAGGATCTGCGGCGGAAGAGATAAGCCTCAGACGCGCTCCAGCACCACGGCGATGCCCTGGCCGACGCCGATGCACATGGTGGAGAGCGCATAGCGCCCGCCGGTTTCCCGCAGTTCCAGCGCGGCGGTGCCGGCGATGCGGGCGCCAGACATCCCCAGCGGATGGCCGAGCGCGATGGCACCGCCATTGCGGTTGACCCGGCCATCGTCGTCAGCGATGCCCAGATCCCGCAAGGTGGCGAGGCCCTGGCTGGCGAATGCCTCGTTCAGCTCGATCACGTCCATCTGCTCCTGGCTCAGACCCAGGCGCGCAAGCAGCTTCTTCGATGCTGGTGCCGGACCGAACCCCATGATGCGCGGCTCCACGCCGGCCGTTGCGCCGCCGAGAATGCGGGCAATCGGGGTGAGACCATATTTCTTTGCCGCTGCTTCGGAGGCGATGATGAGCGCAGCCGCGCCGTCGTTGACGCCGGAGGCGTTGCCGGCCGTCACGGTGCCGCCCTCGATCTTGTTGATCGGCTTCAGCTTGGCGAGCGCCTCCATGGAGGTGACACGGGGATGCTCGTCGGCATCGACAATGATGGGATCACCCTTGCGCTGCGGCACGCTGACGGGCGTGATCTCCTTCGCAAGCCGGCCGTTCGCCTGCGCTGCCGCCGCCTTCTCCTGGCTGCGCACGGCGAAGGCGTCCTGATCCTCGCGCGAGACCTTGAAGTCGATCGCCACATGGTCGCCGGTCTCCGGCATGGAGTCGACGCCGTACTGCCTCTTCATCAGCGGGTTGACAAAGCGCCAGCCGATGGTGGTGTCGTAGATTTCGGCGTTGCGCGAAAAGGCGGTTTCCGCCTTCGGCATGACGAAGGGCGCGCGCGACATGCTTTCCACGCCACCGGCGATCATCAGGTCCGCTTCGCCGGCCTTGATGGCGCGCGCCGCGGTGATGACGGCATCCATGCCGGAACCGCAGAGGCGGTTGATCGTCGTGCCGGTGACCGACACGGGCAGGCCCGCGAGCAGCAGAGACATCCGCGCGACGTTGCGATTGTCCTCGCCGGCCTGGTTGGCGCAACCATAGATGACATCGGCAACGGCCTCCCAGTCGACAGAGGCGTTGCGCTCCATCAGCGCCTTCAGGGGGATGGCGCCGAGATCGTCGGCGCGCACCGAGGACAGCGAGCCGCCGAAGCGGCCGATGGGGGTGCGGATATAGTCGCAGATATAGGCGTCCGTCATGAGCTGGCTCCTCAGAGTGTCGGCACGGTGAGTTCGGCCACGGGGCCATCCGTGTGAAGCGGCGCGCCGGTCATGGCCTGGAGTTCGTCCATGGTCATGGCGGCAAGTTTTTCCCGGACGACGAACTGGCCGCCCTTGATGTCGATGACGGCATGGCTCGTGTAGACGCGGGTAATACAGCCAACCCCGGTCAGCGGGAAGGTGCATGCGTCGACCAGCTTCGGCTTGCCGTCCTTGGTGACGTGTTCGGTGATGACGAAGACCTGCTTGGCGCCATGCACGAGATCCATGGCGCCGCCGACGGCCGGTACGCCCTTGGAGCCGACCCGCCAGTTGGCAAGATCGCCGTTCTGCGCCACCTGATAGGCGCCTAGGATGGCCACATCCAGATGTCCGCCGCGCACCATGGCGAAACTGTCGGCATGGTGGAAGAAGGCGGCGCCCGGCTTCAGCGTCACCGCCTTCTTGCCGGCATTGATCAGATCCCAGTCTTCTTCTCCGGCAGGCGGAGCCTCCCCGAAGTTGAGGATGCCGTTTTCGGTGTGGAAGATCGCCTGCCGGCCCGGCGGCTGGAAGCGCGCGACCATTTCCGGGAAGCCGATGCCGAGGTTGACGTAGGCGTCGTCTTCGATGTCCTGTGCGGCACGCCAGGCGATCTGGGCATTGGAGAGCTTGATGTCGTCACGCGTGTCGATGGTCATGCGTAGGCCACTCCGGCTCGGATGAGCTCTTCTTCCTGTTGTGGATGGGCGACCTCGACGACGCCGTTGACGAAGATGCCGGGCGTGATGACGTGCTCGGGGTCGATGTCACCCGCCGGCACGATCCGGGAGACCTGCGCGATCGTGACCGCCGCTGCCATGCACATCAGCGGATTGAAGTTGCGGCCGGCCTTGTTGTAGGTGAGGTTGCCGTAGGTATCGCCGAGCTGCGCCTTGACGATCGCGAAATCAGCCTTCAGCCAACGCTCCTGCACGTAAGGTCGCCCGTCGAATTCCGCGATCACCTTGCCTTCCGCAAGCTCGGTCCCGTAGGCCGTCGGCGTGTAGAAGGCCGGGATACCGGCGCCGCCGGCGCGAATGCGCTCCGCAAGCGTGCCCTGCGGTACAAGTTCTAGCTCAATCTCACCCGCCAGATAGCGGTCCGTGAAAGCGCGCGGATCGGACGAGCGCGGGAAGGAGCAGATCATCTTCCTGACCATGCCCGCGTCGATCATCGCGGCGATGCCGATGCGCCCGTTGCCGGCATTGTTGTTGATCACCGTGAGGTTCTTCGGTCCCCCCGTGTTCTGATACTGGTCGATCAGCGCATGAATGAGTTCGATCGGCGCTCCCGATCCGCCGAAGCCACCGATCATGACGATGGCCCCGTCGGTGATTGCGGAGACGGCCTCGGCCGTGCTCCCGACTGTCTTGTCCATGCGAAATGCTCTCCCGGTCGTTCCGATGTCCCGACACTTAATCTCTCGCGCGGAGCTATCGTCAATGACATTGTGCGTTATTTGACTTTTGTTCGTATTGCGCACAAACTGTCGTCAGGGGCAGTCCATGCGAGAAACGGATTTCATCGGGAGTTTTGCAAAGGGCCTGAAGGTGATCGAGGCCTTCGCCGCCGCCAGCCCGCGCCTGTCCATCGCAGATGTGTCCAGACTGACCGGACTGGATCGCGCGACGGCGCGCCGCTGCCTGCTCACCCTCGCGGAGCTGGGCTACGCCGACTACGACGGAAAGTTCTTCGCCCTTACGCCGCGCATCCTGCGGCTCGGCCATGCCTATCTGTCCGCCACGCCCTTGCCGCAGATTGTCCAGCCCTTCCTCGACCGCCTGTCGCAGGAGGTCGGGCAGAGCGCCTCCGCCAGTGTCCTCGATGGCACGGAAATCGTCTACATCGCACGCGCTTCGCAGCGGCGGGTGATGTCGATCAACCTGATTGCCGGAAGCCGACTGCCCGCCTATTGCGCCTCCATGGGTCGCGTCCTTCTGGCGGCCCTGCCGGAGCAGGAGGTGCGCGGATTGCTGCTTCGCACCGAGTTGCAGGCCTTCACGCCCCTGACCAAGACCGAGCCTGAGGAACTGCTCCACGAGTTGGCAAGAGTCCGAAGCCAGGGCTTTGCGGTCATCGATCAGGAGCTGGAGCTCGGCCTCTGTTCGATTGCCGTGCCCCTGCGCAACGACCGCGGAACCGTGATCGCCGCCATCAACATCGGCGCACCGGCCGCACAGTTCCGCGCCTCGGAACTGGCAGACCGGTTCCTGGAGCCGCTGCTGGCAATGTCTTCGTCCCTCCGGCCGATGCTGCAGTAACCTCCGGCAGCTGCGGGATCACGAACCGGTGAACCCGCCTGAATTGCTTGACAAGGAAGCCGGCCGCCATCAGGCAGGGCCGCAACGGCTCTGCCGATGCGCCTGGCGCTCCCCTTCCCCAGATAGATGGACCATCATTTCGTGCCCAAGCTTACCCGCCGTGCCCTTCTGATATCGACGCCCTTCGTGCTAACCGGATGCACCACCGCAAGCCGTGAACCCGTCGTCACCAAACCGATCGTGCCGGCAGAATATCTTGCCATGTATGCCGCCGTCGACGGCGAGCCCTATCCGGTTGACGCGGCCGATCTGACGCGCGTGGATCCGGCTTTCCTTCGACGCGAGGTGGCTTACAACACGCCCGAACCGACCGGCACCATCGTGGTCGATACCCAGGCGCGCTACCTCTATCTGGTCGGCGAAAACGGCATGGCCCTGCGCTACGGGATCGGTGTCGGCAAGGCAGGTCTCGAGTTCTCCGGTGAGGCCCTGGTGCAGTACAAGCGGCAATGGCCGCGCTGGACGCCGACCCAGGACATGATTGCACGTGAACCGGAACGCTATGGGCCGCTGGCTGCAGGCATGGAGCCCGGCCCTCTGAACCCGCTCGGTCCGCGTGCGCTCTACCTGTTCAAGAATGGTGTCGACACGCTCTACCGCATTCACGGCACCACCGAGGACTGGACGATCGGCAAGGCGGTCTCCAGCGGCTGCATCCGCCTGCTGAACCAGGACATCATCGACCTCTATCGCCGCGTGCCGCCCAAGACACGGGTGATCGTGCTGCAGGGACCAGCCTCAGGCTACGGCGTCTGAGCTTCAGTCCAGTCCGCGACGGGCGGCCTTGTCAGTGAAGGCCGCCGACGCCGAGCAGACGGTCGACCGTCTCGTGTTCCCCCGCTAGCGTCGCGGGAGAGCCGGACCAGGCAATCCTGCCGCGTTCCATGATGATGACGTGGTCGGCAAAATCGAGAGCCATCTGGATGCGCTGCTCCACGAGCAGGATCGTCATGTCCCCCGAGGCTGCCAGCCGGGAAAAGGCCGCCATCAGCTCCTCGCAGATCACAGGTGCAAGCCCTTCCAGCGGTTCGTCCAGCAAAAGCACGCTCGGCTTTCCGAGAATGCTCCGGGCCGTGGACAGCATCTGCTGCTCGCCGCCGGAGAGCTGGCTCCCCAGGTTGCGGCGCCGCTCCTTCAGCCGCGGGAACATCTCGTAGGCTTCTTCCACCGCGCTCTTCGGCCTGGTCTTCAAACCGACGAAGAGGTTTTCCTCGACCGTCAGGGTCGGAAATACGTCGCGGGTCTGCGGCACGTAGCCGAGCCCGAGAAGGGCACGGGCAGCGCTCGGCTCGCGGGTGATGTCGCGGTCGCCGAGGCGGATCTCGCCGCCGTAGCGGCGCGTCTGCCCGGCCAGGGTCGCAAAGAGGCTGGTCTTGCCCATGCCGTTGCGGCCGAGCACTGCCAGCCGCGAACCGGCCGGAACGGTGAAAGAGACCTCTTCGATGACCCGCGTCGGCCCATAGCCGGCCGACAGGTCCTTGATGTCAAGCGGCGCTGCCGGCATTCGCATAGCTCCCGAGGTAAGCTTCCCGCACGCGGGGATCCTGTGTGACGTCCTGTGGCGACCCGTCGAAGATCACCGTGCCCGCGGCCAGCACGATGACGCGCTTGGCAAAACGGAACACCAGGTCCATGTCGTGTTCGATCATCAGCACCGCGAGATCTGGCGGCAGCCTGTCCAGCGCCTGCTCGATCCGGGCCGTTTCACTCTGCGGCACACCGGCTGCAGGCTCGTCGAGGAGCAGCACCTTCGGCCTCAGCGCCAGCGCCAGCGCGATCTCCAGCAGGCGCTGCTGCCCGTAGGCAATCTCGCGGACCTTGAGATGGGACAGCGCCAGCAGGCCGAGCTGGTCGAGGATGTCGCGCACTTCCTCCATCACGGCCGGCATGTTCCGGTACCGTCCGATCACCCGGCCGGACTTGCCCTCCCGCTGCAGGATGGCAAGCGCCACATGTTCTTCCGGTGTCATTTCGTAGAAGAGCCGGGTCACCTGGAAAGACCGCACCAGGCCCAGCCGGACGCGCTGCATGGCGCTGAGCTGGGTGACATCCTGCCCGGCGAGATGCACGCTGCCGGAACTGGGCGGCAGGGTGCCGGTGACGATGTTGACGAAGGTGGTCTTGCCCGCCCCATTCGGGCCGATCAGCGCCAGGCGGTCGCCCGCCGCCAGCGACAGCGACACATTGTTGGTGACCGCAAGCCCCCCGAAGTTCTTGTTGAGGCTGTTGACTTCGAACAAGGCACTCATGCGCGTCGTCTCCTCATCCGTTCGGCAAAGGCAGCGGCCGTGCCGTAGAGCCCCTTCGGCGCAAACAGAACGACGGCGATCAGCAGCGCCCCGACCATGGTCAGCCAGTGGAACGGGTTGGCGGCGGAAACGACATCCTCGAACCACATGAAGACCACCGTCCCGATGAGGGCGCCATAGAGGCTGCCTGTGCCGCCGAGCACGAGCATCACCAGGGATTCGGCCGAGAGCGTGAAGGACAGGCTGTCGAGGCCGACGACCTGCGTGGAGATGGCATTCAGCGCGCCACCGATGCCGGCGACGACGCCGGAAATCACGTACATCCGCAGCAGAACCGACTGCACGGAGGCGCCCATGGCGGAAATCCGCACCGGATCTTCCCGCACGCCGCGCGCCAGCATGCCGAACGGCGAGCGCACGAGGATCTGGAGGAGGATGAAGACGAGGAGGAGAAGGAACAGGCCGTAGACATAGGAGGTCCGGCCCCAGAGGTCGAACTCGAAGATGCCGAGGAGAGCGGTGGGCGAGATTCCCGACAGGCCGTCGCTGCCGCCGGTCCAGGACGAGGCCTTGTTGGCCGCTTCGTGGAACAGGTGGATGACGGCGATCGACAGCACCAGTTGCGGCAGCCCGTGCGCCCGCAGGATGATCAGGCCGGAGACCAGGCCGGCCAACGCACCGGCAAGCGCGCCGACGATTGTCATCAGCAGCGGGTCCGATATTCCGTAGTGCGCCGAGGCAATTCCCGCCGCATAGGCGCCTGCACCGAACAGGGCTGCATGCCCCAGCGTCGCCACGCCGCAATAGCCCGTGACCAGATCCACGGACAGCACCAGAAACGCAATGGCGATGATGCGGGTGAGAAGCGCCAGATTGTTCGGGAAAAGGTAGTAGCCGATGATCCCGACAGCGATGATGGCAGCAATGCCGATCAGGCTGCCGAGGATGTTTCGACGGACCGGCGGGCCCGCAAGGATCGGATCATTCATGCTTGCAGCCATTATTTGAACCGCCCGGCAAGACCGCGGGGGAAGAGGATCACGATGATGATGACCGCGAGATAGAAGAAGAACTCTCCATACTCGGGTGCAAGATAGCGGCCGGTGGTATCGATCGCGCCGAGGAGGAGACAGGCGAGCAGCGCACCGAGGATGGAGCCCGCGCCGCCCACCGACACGACGACGAGGAAGGTCACCATGTAGCGCAAGGCGTAATAGGGCTCGACCGGCAGGAGCTCTGCGCCCACCACGCCGCCGAAGGCCGCCAGGCCGATCGCCACGGCGAAGCTGACGGCATAGACGATCTCGGTCCGAACTCCGAGCGCCGCCGCCATGCTGGCATTGTCGACGGAAGCCCTGATCTTGATGCCGAACGCGGTGCGCTCGATCAGGAACCAGAGGCCGCCGGCCACGACAAGTCCGCAGGCGATGGCGAAGATGCGGTGGGTGGCGATGGAGCGGAAGCCGAGGTCAACGGATCCCTGCAGCGTTTCCGGCAGCGGAATGGTCTTGAGCGTCGGCCCGAAGACGAAATTGGCAATGCCGATGACACAGAAGGTGATGCCGATCGTCATCAGAACCTGCGTCAGTTCCGGTGCGCCATAGATGCGGCGGTACAGGAAGCGCTCGATCGGGATGGCGATCAGGACCGTGCCGACAACGGCAAGCAGCACCGCGGCGGCATAACCGACGCCCAGGTCGCGCGCGGCATAGGAGGCGATATAGCCGCCGATCATGGCGAAGGCGCCGTGGGCGAGGTTGACGACCCGCATCAGTCCCATGGTGACGGATAGGCCGATCGAAATCACGAATAGCACCATTCCATAGGCCAACGCGTCGACGGCTATGCTGAACACGGTCTGCATCGGCGCCACTCTCTCCCCTTTTCGACGTCAGGCGCGGAACCGGTATCCGGTCCCACGCCTGACGAAATGTCTAGATGATGTTACTTGGCAGCGGCGAGGCCCGGGTCACCCTGGTTCTCGAAGGTCTGGATCTCCTTGTTGAAGTAGGAGCCATCCTCGGCCTTGGTCACTTCGCGCAGATAGATGTTCTGCGTGATATGGCGGCTTTGCGGATCGATGGTGACCGGCCCGCGGGGGCTCGTCCACGACAGGCCCTTCACGGCGTCGACCGCCTTCGCGGCATCCTGCTCTCCGCCGGTAGCCTCGATCATCTTGGTGATGACATACATGCCATCGAAGGCGCCGACGGCTGGAAACGACAGCTCGGCCGGATTGCCGATGGCCTTGCGGGCCGCCTCGACGAAGGCCGTGTTCTCCGGTGAATCATGCGAAACCGCATAATGGAAAGTGGTCTGCATGCCGAGGGCGGAATCGCCGAGCGCCGGCAGATCCGATTCCTGCGTCAGATCGCCCGGCGCAAACAGCTTGATGCCGCCATCCTTGAGGCCGTTCTGGTTGAAGGCCTTCACGAAGCCGAGCGTCGTCGGACCGGACGGCAGGAAGGCGAAGACTGCCTCCGCCCCGGAATCCTTCACCCGCTGCATGATCGGCGAAAAGTCGTTGGTCGAAAGCGGCATGCGGATAGCCTCGACGACTTCGCCGCCTTCCTTCTCGAAGGCTACCTTGAAGGCGTTCTCGGCATCGACGCCCGGACCGTAGTCACTGACGATCGAGATGACCTTGCTGACGCCGGCATCCTTGGCCACCTTGGCGATCGGGGTCGAGGTCTGCCAGGTTGTGAACGAGGTGCGGACGACGTAGGGGCTCTTGGTGACGATGGCGGACGTCGCGGCGTTCATCACCACCATCGGCACATTGCCCTGCTCCAGGATCGGCGTCGCCGCCATGGCATCCGGCGTGAAGTAGAAGCCGGCGAGATACTGCACGCCTTCCTTGACGACCAGTTCCTGCGCCAGTGCCTTGGACTGCGCCGGATCTGCCTGCGGCACGTCGCGGTAGATGACTTCGATCGTATCGTCGCCGACGGTATTGCCGTTCAGCGCAAAATAGGCGTCGATACCCGCCTTGAAATTCTTGCCCTGCAGGGCGAACGGACCGGAGAACGGTCCGACGACGCCGACCTTGATCGTGTCGGCATAGGCCGCGCTCGACAGAACGACAGCCGCGATGGTTGCGGTAATGAGCTTCTTCATAATTCCTCCCTTGGCCGACCGCCTGTGCTCAGGCGTCCTCGTATCAGCATCTGGTGCAGGGACTTTGCCACACAAAGGGGTAATGTAAAATGAATTACTGGCGGCAAACCATATTGAAATGGTTATGTTATGGCGCGGCCAAACGATCGGATGTTTCGAACAAGTTCGGCGGCTATCCTCAGCGTCGCGCCTGTGACAACCGCCATCTGCGGCAGGATAAGCCACTCCAGTGTCCAGGCCGCGCCGGATCGTTCCTGCTCGTGAACCAGCGACTGGTGCAGACCCGAAATCTGCACCGCGTTGAAGCGCGCCAATGAGACAAGGACTTCTGCGGCAACGGGGTTCTGCTTGTGCGCCATTGCCGACGACCCGCCGCCGCCGGCCAGTTCGATCTCCCCGCCGAGCTCCGCCAGAAGCGCCACGTCCTGCCCGAATTTCCCCAGACTGCCGGAAACGAGCGACAAGATCCCGCCGAATTCGGCAAGGCGATCCCTTTGGCTCTGCCATTGCGGCACGTCGGCAAGGCCCAGTTCTTTTGCAATTGCATGGCGGATCGCGACCCCTTTGTCGCCGAGCCTGTCGAGTGTACCCGCGGCCCCTCCGAACTGAACCGCAAAGCCTTCAACCGAAAACGCCTCCAGCCTGCCCCGATGCCGCTGGAGCGGCGCCCGCCACGCCCGGATCCGGTCAGCCACGGTGATCGGGATAGCGGCCTGCATGCGCGTGTGGCCCATCAGGGCGCGGCTGCCGAAACTGCCGTCGAGATCCTGGAACAGATCGTCGAGGGCTCCGAGCCGGCGCACGAAAAGCGCGCAGACCCGCTGCAGCCGCAGCATCAGAGCAGTGTCGATCACATCCTGGCTGGTGGCGCCCATGTGGACATGCTGGCCCGCGTCGGCGCCGACGGCGGCCTTCAGCTGCCGGACCAGTTCGGGGACCACGACGCCGTCCTTGGCGGCACCGGCGCGCAAGGCCTCCATATCCGGCACGAACGAACCGCAGACGGCGCCGATACGCTCCGCGGCTGCCACCGGAATGAGACCCGCCGCAGCCTCGGCATTCGCGAGGGCCAGCTCGAAACCAAGCATGGCCGCGATTTCCGCTTCCGCGGAGAATTGCCTTGCGGTCTCCTCGTCACCAAGGAGACCGCACAGATAGGGATGGCTGAAGGCGGAAGGGGTCATCGGCGTCCGATCAGATGTCGAAGAAGATCGTTTCCTTATCACCCTGGAGGTGGATGTCGAAAGTCACCGTGTTTCCGTCGCGCCAACCGACCAAGGTCGGCACGCGCACCCGGTGCTCAATGCGCATCAGGATCGGATCTTCCCCGTTCGCCTGTTCCTCATCAGAGAAATACATGCGTGTGTTGAGGCCGAGGTTGATCCCGCGCGCAACGATCCAGAAGTTGACATGCGGCGCCATCAGCCGGCCATCGCGGAAGGGCACGCGCCCCGGCTTGATCGTCTCGAAGACGAATTCGCCGGTGTCCATGTCGCCCGGGCAGCGGGCCCAGCCGAAGAAGTTCGGGTCTGCCGTGCCACGCGTTTCGGAGGGGCTGTTGTAGAAGCCGTCCGTATCGGCCTGCCAGATCTCCACGAGCGCGTCCTTGAGCGGCGTTCCGGCGCCGTCGAAGACGTGGCCGCGGATGGTGATCCGTTCGCCGCGCGTCTGATCCGTGACCATCGAGCCCGAGCCGAGATCCTGGTCGTAGACGCCATGGATGCCGGTGAAGTTCGGCGTGCAGCCGATGTGGACGTAGGGACCAGCCGTCTGCGACGCCGATTCTTTGAGATATCCGAGTGGCTGGACCATGTCAGTTGCCCTCCTTGCGGTTCTCGAACAGTGTCGAGCGGCGCCCGCGCAGCACGATGTCGAACTTGTAGGCGTTCATGTCGTGTGGAATGCTGGCGTTCATGTCGAGCGGTGCGATCAACCGCTTGATCGCCTCCTCGTCCGGGATCGTCTTGACGATCGGACAAATCCAGATCAGCGGATCGCCCTCGAAATACATCTGCGTGACCAGTCGCTGCGCGAAGCCATGGCCGAAGACCGAGAAGTGGATATGCGCCGGGCGCCAGTCGTTGACGCCATTCGGCCATGGATAAGGGCCGGGCTTGACCGTCTTGAACCAGTAGAAACCATTCTCGTCGGTGAGGGTGCGTCCGAAGCCGCCGAAGTTGGGATCGAGCGGCGCGAGATAGGTTTCCTTCTTGTGCCGGTAGCGGCCGCCGGCATTGGCCTGCCAGAATTCCACCAGCGCACCCGGCACGCCGATTCCACGCTCGTCCAGAACACGGCCATGCACCAGGATGCGCTGGCCGATCGGCCCTTCGCCGGGCTTGGCGTAATTGACGATCAGGTCGTTGTCGGTGTCGTTGATGATATTGTGCCCGAAGACGGGGCCGGTGATCTCGCTCTTCGTGCCTTCCAGCGAAATCAGCGCCCGCTGCGGCGATCGCAGAACGGTGGTCTTGTACCAGGGCGTAAAGGCCGGCGGCTGCATCTCGCGGTCGCGGGCGAAGAAAGGTGTTGTCTCAGGCGGTGCGTTTCTCATCATGATCTCCCCCGGTCTCTTGTCCGGCCTCCCGTTCTGCTTCCATTTCCGCATAGACGGCCTTTGCGATCTTGAACGCATGGTTGGCGGCCGGCACGCCGGCATAGACTGCCACATGCATCAGCGCCTCGCAGATGTCGTCCTTTGTCGCACCCGTTCGGGCGGTCGCGCGCACATGCATGGCGACCTCCTCGTGGTGGCCGAGCCCCGCCAGCAAGGCAATCGTCACGATCGAGCGCTCCCGCTTGGAAAGGCCCGGTCCGGACCATACCGTCCCCCAGGCCCCCTCGGTGATGAAGCTCTGGAAGGGCCGGTCGAAATCCGTCTCGCTGGCGAGAGCGCGATCCACATGCGCCTCGCCGAGAACGGAGCGACGCGTCGCCAGCCCCTGCCGATAGCGCTCCGATTGGGAAGGAGTGTCATCCATCATTTCAGTCCTTGACGTCGTTGACGATGAAGCTGCGCACGACGGCAGCGAAAGCGGCAGGCGCTTCGGCGCAGGGAATGTGCGCCGCCCCCTCGATGACCTCGAACTGGGCGCCCGGGATCAGGTTGGCAAGCGACCGCACCAGATCCGGCGGCGTCGATCCATCCTGCTCGCCGACGATGCACAGAGTAGGGACGGCAATGGCCTGCGCCTCCTTGGTGAAATCCGCATCCCGGATCGCCGCACAGGTGCCCGTATAGCCGGAGACCGGCTGGCGAAGCAGCATGTTGCAATAGGCGCCGTAGGCAGCGTTCTCGGGACTGCGGAAGGGTGCGGTGAACCAGCGGGCCATGATGTCGTCCACAATGGCCGCGATGCCGGCGTCTTCGATGGCTGCGATGCGCTTGTCCCACATCTCGACTGTGCCGATCTTGTGCGCCGTGTCTGCAAGCACCAGCGCCCGGACCAGATCGGGCCTTTGCGCATAGAGCCCCTGCGCCACCAGCCCTCCGACCGACAGGCCGCAGATGATGGCATCGGAGAACTCGAGATGATCGAGCAGTCCGGCGAGATCGGCGACGTGATCTTCGATCCGGTAGGGCGGATTGCCGAGATCCGACAGACCGTGGCCGCGCTTGTCATAGGTGACGACGGTGAAGTCCTCGGCAAGCTTCGGCACCACGAGGTGCCAGATGCGAGCATCGGTCCCGAGCGAATTCACCAGCACGAGGACGGGGTTGGCGGGATCCGCCGTGATCACGTCATAGGCGATTGTCACGCCTTCGATGCGTACAAACTGCATGGACCAATTCCTCCCTGATATACAATGCCCCATTATTCTGGTTAGGTAAAATGACTTTCAGGAGGCTTCCATTAACCGGAGGGTTATGACTGTTGATCGATTCCCGGGTCAAGTTTCGTCACCTGCATACATTCCTTGAGGTTGCCCGACAAAAGAGCGTCGTCAAGGCCGCCAATGTTCTGCATGTCAGCCAGCCCGCCGTGACCAAGACCATCCGGGAGCTCGAAGAGGCTCTCGGCGTCGCGGTCTTCGAGCGCGACGGTCGGGGCATCCGCATCACGCGCTATGGCGAAGTCTTCCTGCGCCACGCCGGCGCAGCATTGTCGGCGCTGAAGCAGGGGATTGATTCCGTCTCGCAGGAACTCTCCGATGCCGCTCCGCCTGTCCGCGTCGGGGCGCTGCCGACCGTATCAACGCGCATCATGCCGCGGGCGATGACGCTCTTCCTGCAGGAGGCGACCGGCAGCCGCATCAAGATCGTCACCGGCGAAAATGCCGTTCTCCTGGAGCAGCTGCGCATCGGCGATCTCGATCTCGTCGTCGGCCGGCTGGCCGCGCCGGAGAAGATGACCGGCTTCTCCTTCGAACACCTCTATTCCGAACAGGTCGTCTTCGCCGTGCGCGCCGGACATCCGCTTCTCGACGGCAGTCGCTCGGTCTTCGAAGGCCTCCCCGCCTATCCCGTTCTGATGCCGACCCGCGGTTCCGTCATCCGCCCGGTGGTCGAGCAGCTGCTGATCGCCAATGGCGTCGGCAACATTCCGACGCAGGTGGAGACGGTGTCCCACGCCTTCGGACGTGCCTTCGTCCGCGCCAGCGATGCCGTCTGGATCATCTCCCAGGGCGTCGTCTCCAATGATCTCGCCGAAGGGCTGCTCGTGGCGCTTCCGGTGGACACCAGCGAGACGAAGGGACCGGTCGGGCTGACGCTGAAAGCCGACACACCACCCTCCGCACCGCAGGCCATCCTGATGCAGACGATCCGCCAGGCGGCCGAAGAGATCATGCCCCGGCGCTGAAGACGACCATCATCCTGCCGGCTGCGACGGTTTCAGCTTGGCCTGGCGGCGCAGCAGCATGCCATAGAGGTCGCGGGGTTCGTCGGGATCTGCAAGCAGGTCGAGCTCGATGAAATGCCGGGTCCCAAGCAGCTTTTCGCGGACATACCGCAGGGCGGAAAAGTCTTCCGTCGCGAAACCAACGCTGTCGAACAGCGTGATCTGGCTGTCGGACGAGCGGCCAGGCGTCTGGCCCATGATGACGCGCCAGAGCTCGGTGACCGGATGGTCATCGGAAAGCTGCTGGATCTCTCCCTCGACCCGCGTCTGGGGCGGGTATTCGACGAAGATATCTGACCGCAGCAGGATGTCGCGATGAAGTTCCGTCTTGCCGGGGCAGTCGCCACCGACGGCATTGATGTGCACCCCCGGTCCGATCATGTTGTCCGAGAGGATCGTGGC
Organism: Pseudorhizobium marinum; assembly: GCF_000705355.1. NCBI lineage: Bacteria > Pseudomonadati > Pseudomonadota > Alphaproteobacteria > Hyphomicrobiales > Rhizobiaceae > Pseudorhizobium > Pseudorhizobium marinum. The sequence goes on along the minus strand of NZ_JMQK01000021.1, from coordinate 53,183 downwards.
GCACTGCTTGTCGGCGGTTGCCGTCGTTATGATGTCGGCCCCCTCCACTGCCTCTTCCGCCGTGGCGCAGGCACGGATGTCGAGCCCAAGCCCCTCGAGGTTCGTCATGCAGCGCTCGGTTGCCGCAGCATCGATGTCGTAGAGCCGCAGCCGATCGATACCGAGAAGGGCGTGAAAGGCGCGCGCCTGAAACTCGCTCTGCGCGCCATTGCCGATCAGGGCCATGGTGCGCGCATCGGGCCGCGCAAGATGGCGGGCAGCGACCGCCGAGGTTGCCGCCGTGCGTAGCGCCGTCAGGATCGTCATCTCCGAAAGCAGGAGCGGATAGCCGGTCTCGACATCGGCCAGCACCCCGAACGCCGTCACCGTCTGCTTGCCCGTCCTGGTGTTCTTCGGATGGCCGTTCACGTATTTGAAGGCGTAGAGCCGTCCGTCGCTCGTCGGCATCAGCTCGATCACCCCTTCGGTGGAATGGGAGGCGACCCGCGCCGTCTTGTCGAAATCCTCCCAGCGCCGGAAGTCGTCCTCGATGGTGCCGGCAAGCTCCACCAGGAACCGATCGATGCCGACCTCGAGCACCAGGTCCATCATGTGCTCGACGCTGACGAAGGGGACGAGGTTGAGGCTTGGGGACGGCATCAGAAGCTCCTGGTCGGACGATCGAGAACCTTGCGACCCATCAGGCTGGCGGTCAGGTCGACAAGAAGGGTCGCGGTGCGCCCACGCTCGTCGAGGAAGGGATTGAGCTCCACGAGGTCGAGGCTCGAGACGAGGCCGCTGTCGTGCAGCATTTCCATCACCAGATGCGCCTCGCGGAAGGTGGCACCGCCGGGCACCGTCGTGCCGACGGCGGGCGCCACGGCCGGATCGAGAAAATCGACATCCAGGCTGACATGCAGCAGGCCATCGGCCTGCGCGACACGATCCAGGAAACTGCGCAGCAATGCCGCCACGCCATATTCGTCAATGGCCCGCATGTCATGGACGGTAATTTCCGTCTTCGACAGCGTCGCCCGTTCGGCAGGATCGACGCTGCGGATGCCGATCATGCAGACATTGGCGGGGTCAACCGGCGTGGCAAGCGGCGGGAATGTTCCATCGAAGCCGGGCTGCCCGGTGAAATAGGCGACCGGCACGCCATGCAGGTTGCCGCTTTCTGTGGACGTCAGCGAATGCAGGTCCGTATGGGCGTCCAGCCAGAGAACGAAGAGCGGCCGCCCCTTGTCGGCGGCGCGGCGGGCGACGCCGGCCACTGTGCCCGCCGAAAGTGCGTGGTCGCCGCCCAGAAAGATCGGCATGCCCTCGCCGCTTTCGCGGTAAGCGACGTCGGCCAGCAGTTCCGTCCAGGCCACGATTTCCGGCAGGTTTCGGACGGCGGAGTTTCCATGCGCGACGTCGCGCGTCGGCGGTGGCGACAGATTGCCGAGATCGCTCACCTCATGCCCCAGATCGGCAAGTGCCGCAGCAAGCCCGGCGACGCGCAAGGCACTTGGCCCCATCTCGCAGCCAAGCTGCGACGCACCGTCCTGGAGGGGTATACCGATCAATTTGCAATGCATTGCGATCTCCTTTGAAGACAGAAGAACACATCGGTCTGGCAATCTGAACAGCCAGAATTGCCTATCCTCTCGCCCAATGTTAGCATAACGGCAGCAGAAATGAGCAAAATGACATGGATGATCTTGACGGCAAGCTGATCACGCTGCTGCGCCACAACGCTCGTCGCAGCATATCCGATCTGGCGATCGAACTTGGAGTGTCTCGCGCCACGGTGCGGAGCCGGATGGAGAAGCTGGAGGAAAACGGCAGCATCATCGGCTACACCGTCATCCTCAGAGCCGACGCGGTGGAACTGCCGGTCCGCGGCATCATGATGATCGAGATCGAAGGCCGGGTGACGGACCGGGTGATCTCCGCTCTCGGTGCCCTCCCCGAAATCTCATCCATCCACACCACCAACGGCCGCTGGGACCTGATTGCAGAGCTGGGGGCAGCGACGTTGGCTGACTTTGACAGCGTCCTGAGACGCATCCGCCTGATGCCAGGGATCACCGCCAGCGAAACCAATCTTCTGCTGGCCACGCCACGCAGCACGAAAGCACGCCTTTGATCTGTAAACGACGAGTGGCGCCGCCAGGCGCCTGTTCGAAGGGATCAGCTTTTCGCCAGCTCCGGGAACGACCGATTGAGTTCGTCCATATTCGCGCAGAGAACTTCATCCGCGCGCAATGTGACGGCGACATTGTCGGCCACGTTCAAGGTTTCCTCGAATCGAACAGGAACGGTCTCGCCCCCCTGGCGCCGCAGCGTCGCCTCGTGTCGAAAGCCGTGCTTCAACAGCCAGTCTCGCGGCGCAGTCAGGCTGATGGCCACGTGGATGGCACCGTCGTCTTCCTTGCTAGCCTTGAGCTTGTAAGTCACGGGCGATCGATCTCCCTTGATATCGATTTCGCCCGGATAGCTGGCTTGCGTGAGATGTTCGCTCATGCTCTCGTGCTCCTCATGCAGGGTTCCACGGACAACCCGTCGCCCCGGCGTTTGTTCCGGCAGCTCAAGGGGCGCAATCTGACCGAGAACTGACGGGTGACGGCAAGGGAATGGGGGGAGGATCGGATGGATGACAGGGATCTGCTGACGGCGCTGTTCCGCGCTGCGGTCGCGGCAGCCGATCCGCTCAGCGGCATTCGAGAGCATCTTCCTGATCCGCCGCAACAGGGCCGCACGGTCGTGGTCGGGGCTGGCAAGGGTGCGGCGCAGATGGCGGCCGCGCTGGAAAGCCTCTGGCCGCAGCCGCTCTCCGGCGTTGTCGTCACCCGCTACGGCTACGGCTGCCGGACCCGCTCCATCGAGATCATCGAAGCCGCGCATCCGGTTCCGGACGAAGCCGGCCTTGCCGGTGCCCGCCGGTTGATGGAGACTATCGGCAGTCTCGGCAAGGATGACCTCGTCATCGCCCTGGTCTGCGGCGGCGGTTCCGCGCTTCTGCCCGCCCCACCCGAAGGCTTCGAGCTCGCCGACGAAATCGCCCTGAACGAGATGCTGCTGGCATCCGGCGCGCCGATTTCGGCCATGAATGTCGTGCGCAAGCATTTTTCCACCATCAAGGGCGGACGTCTGGCTGCCGCCACGGCGGCACGGGTCGTGACCCTCATCGTGTCCGACATTCCGGGCGACAATCCGGCCTTCGTCGCGTCCGGTCCAACCGTTCCGGACGCCACGACCCGACAGGATGCGCTTGACGTCATCGAGCAATACCGCCTGCAGTTACCCGACAGGATGATTGCGCATTTTCGCTCCCCCGCAGCCGATGCGCCCCATCCGGATGACCCCGCGTTTGCCCGCCATGAGCATCATGTGGTGGCCTCGGCAGGCGTCTCTCTGGAAGCGGCCGCAAAAACAGCCAGGGACCACGGTCTGCAGCCGTTCATTCTCTCCGACTCCATCGAGGGCGAGGCTCGCGACGTGGCGCTGGTGCATGCGGCGCTTGCCCGGGAGGTAGTCCTGCGGGGGCGGCCGTTCCCGCGGCCGGCGGTCCTGCTGTCGGGGGGTGAAACCACCGTGACATTGCGCGGAAAGGGCGGGCGCGGCGGCCGCAACGGCGAGTTCGCCCTGGCACTTGCCCTGGCGATCGACGGTCATCCCGTGACGGCGCTTGCCGCCGACACCGACGGCATCGACGGCTCTGAGGACAATGCCGGCGCCTTTGTCGATGGCACGACGGCACGGCGCCTGCGTGCATCGGGCCTCGATGGCCGCACGCTTCTCGCCGGCAATGACAGCTATTCCGGATTTGAAGCGATCGGCGATCTCTTCGTCACCGGCCCGACCGGCACCAACGTCAATGACTTCCGCGCAATCCTGATCCGCTAGTCATGCCGCACTGAGCTTCTGCCGCTCATTCCGGCGGAAGGCTCCGGGGGTCTGCCCGGTCCTGTTGCGGAAACAGCGGGAAAAATAGGCGGCATCCGAAAATCCGAGGTTGTCGGCAATTTGCTGGATGCTGGACGGCGTGAACACCAGTGCCCGCCGCGCTTCGTCGATGATGCGCGCCATGATGAGATCATGCACCGACACCCCCGTCACGTCGCGCACGATCCGGTTGAGATGCGTCGGCGAAAGATTGAGAAGCTGGGCATAATGCGCCGCCGGCAGATGCTCGCGGAAGTGCCTGCCGATCAGCTCCTTCAACGTTTCGACGCGGAGCTGACGCGCATCCTTCCCGGCATCGGAAAGCTGTGGCGCCGCACGACGACCGATGAGCATCAGCACCGTGGTGATATAGGCATCGATGAGATCGTTGCGGCCCGTCCGTCGCGCCTCGAACTCTTCGGCGATCCGCACGATGGTCGCATCGATGTAACCTCCGTCTTCCCCCTCCGGCGACAGAACCTGCGGCGTCGCCAGCCAATCCTGAGGCCGCTTGTGAAGCTCGGCGATGAGCCGCAGCTGATCGACCACCACGGTGATGACGAAACCTTCCACGTCGCGGGAAAACCGGTAGCCGTGACTGATCCCGGGCGGCATCACCACGATGCACGGGGGCGCGAGCGTGACCGTCCGCCCCTCGAAGAGGGCGTCGCCGGCGCCGTTTCGAATGTACAGGAGCTGGAACAGCCGCTCGTGGCGATGCAGGCCGATTTCCCATTGATAGGTGCTGCTGCGGGCAGCAATCGTCTCGCAATGGACCCAGAAATCAGGACGTTGCGCGCCCTGCTCCCCATAGAGGTCAAAAGTCGGGACCTGCCGAGCCATTGCCAGCATTTTCTTTTCCATGTTCGATTTGTCCCATAACAGGATGCGAAAGTCCATTTCCGCTGCACCGCCCCCCGATTAGCATTTCGCAAGTTCAGGGAGGATCCATCACATGCGCACCCAGGTCGCCATCATCGGCTCCGGGCCTTCGGGCCTGCTGCTCGGACAGCTGCTCACCAACGCCGGCATCGACAACATCGTCATCGACAGGGTGAGCAAGGACTACATACTTGGCCGGGTTCGTGCCGGCGTGCTCGAGGAGGGAATGGTCCGCCTCATGGATCGCGCCGGAGCCGGCGACCGGATGCATGCGGAGGGCCTGCCGCACGAGGGCGTCCTTTTGGCATTCGACGGGCAGGACCACCGGATCGACCTCTTCGGCCTGACCGACAAGCGCGTCATGGTCTACGGCCAGACGGAAGTCACCCATGACCTGATGGACAAGCGCGAGGCGACGGGAGGCGTCACGATCTATGAAGCCGGCAACGTCACGCCGCACGACTTTGCCGGTGAACAGCCCTACGTGACCTACGAGATGGATGGCACGACCCACCGCATCGACTGCGATTTCATTGCAGGCTGCGACGGTTACCACGGCATCAGCCGCAAGTCGGTTCCTGAAGCGGCGATCAAGACGTTCGAGAAGGTCTACCCCTTCGGCTGGCTCGGCATTCTCGCCGACGTTCCGCCAGTCAGCCACGAACTGATCTACGCCAACCATCCGCGCGGCTTTGCACTCTGCTCGATGCGCTCGGAAACCCGCAGCCGCTATTACATCCAGTGCGCCCTGGACGAGAAGATCGAGGACTGGAGCGACGACCGCTTCTACGACGAGCTTCGCCGTCGCTTGCCGTCCGCCCATGCCGAGGCCATGGTCACCGGGCCGTCATTCGAGAAATCCATTGCTCCGCTGCGGTCGTTCGTTGCCGAGCCGATGCGCTTCGGGAAGCTGTTCCTTGTGGGTGATGCAGCCCATATCGTCCCGCCGACCGGCGCCAAGGGCCTGAACCTCGCCGCCAGTGACGTCCACTACCTCTTCGAAGGCCTGCAGGAGTTCTACGGCGAGCGGTCGACCGCGGGCATCGACGCCTATTCGCCACGGGCACTGAAGCGGATCTGGAAGGCGGAGCGCTTCTCCTGGTCGATGACCATGATGCTGCATCGCTTCCCCGACACGGAAGGCTTCGGCCAGAAGATCCAGGAAGCGGAGCTCGACTACCTGGTGCATTCGACGGCCGCTTCGACCGCGCTGGCGGAAAACTACGTCGGTCTGCCGTATTGAATGGGCGTCACGGCTCGGTATAGCCGATGGCGCGGATCCGGATGTCGCGCCCGGCCGGGTCCTCGGCAAACAGGAGTGCGCCCCTGGCACTCGATTTTGCCGGCACGTAATCGAAGGTGACCTGGGCGGCTTCGGAAGCGGCGGCGCCACCCATCAATTCCCCGCGAACCTCGACAGCGGCCGCCGTCGTCGATCCGTCGTTGAACAACTCGAACTCGACCCGGAACCCGCCCGCCACCGCCTGGGTGGAATGGATCGTCGACCGGAATTCCGGCGGCGTCTCCTGATTCAGCATGGCCTGACCGGCGATCCAGCCGACGATACCGAGTACAAGAAGCGCGGAGACGATGCCTGTTGCCCATTCAAGCCAGTCTGGCTTGCTGGATTCCGTATGGCGGCTTTTTGAGGTGATGGTCATATGGAGTCCTACAGGATCAGGCGGGCTGCGGCTGCGCCGATGGCGCCGGGAAAGCCAAGAACGATCGCGGCCATCAGGACCTGCGTCGACGCGGTGTCGTCCAGTCGCCCGAAGGTCCATAGGACGTAGAGGCTGATGGCGAGAGCGATGACATAGCCGGGCAGCGTGAACCGCACGAACGCATGCCAGCGGGGTGTGCCGCGGCTGAGCTGATGCGCGCCCCGGAACGCAACGGCATAGACGAAGGCATGCATGATCAGGATGGAGAGCGCCAGGGTCGCCAGAGCATGCCATGGCGTCATCTTGTAGGAGATGAGGATGATCTCCTCGGTCGGCGCCACGTTGAGGCTGAGAAACAGGGCGCCGATTGCCATCATGAAAAGCTCGCGCCCGTAGCTCGTGATGACTTCGCTTTCCGTCTCGCCTTCCTCGTCGGCCGGCCCATCGTCCTGGTGGCCACCAAGCTGCGAGCGCCCGAGCAGCGCGCCGATGCTGGCGGGTACGGCCTGGATGGCAATCTTTCCAAGCAGCTCGGTCGCGGGCACGTGGAGCTTGATGATACCGAGCAAAAACAGGACCGCCGCACTCATGGCTATGGCAATGGCGTAGGCGACAGTGGCATCCCGGATGGCTTCACGCCAGGTGGAGGTTTGCTCAAACCCGATCCGACGCGCCAGGACGACAAGCAACGGCATGTTGATCAGCAGCAGAAGAAGCAGCCGGTAGCGCTCGATGTAGAAGCCGAGCGACCATAGTTCCATCGTCATGAGCATCGGAAGGCCGAAGATCAGGGCTCCGGCCCCGCCGCGGCCCAGGCCGACAAGGAACTGTCGCGAGGCCTGCGATCTTGGCGGAACCTGTCCTTGGCTCAGGCCGGATTGCTGGGTCATGTCGTGGTTCTCTCGGCGGGTCGCACCATGGTCAAGTGCATCAGCTAGTCGGCCAGCGCTGGCGTCAGCATATCGTCGTTCGCTGAGAACGCTTCATCCTGATTCACGGCTTCCCGGCGGCATGGCGATTTGCAGCGTGATGTCGCAGATGACTCCCCGGGGTTCGAACTGGATATCGGTCTTGCCGCCCGCCTCGCCGGGCAGCATTCCCTGCAGGAGACGAAGCCCGAACCCGCGTCTTTGCGGCGTGGAAACCGCCGGCCCCTGGTACTCTTGCCACCGAAGGTGAAGCCCGTCCGGTTCAAGCCATTCCCAGCGAAGCTCTACTCGCCCGGCACCGGACGACCAGGCGCCGTGCTGGCGGGCGTTGAGGCCGAGTTCGCCGAGAGCCATGGCGAGCGACTGCAGCCGCGCCGGCACGATGAACACCTCCGGGCCGTCGACCTTCATTCGGTCGGCGCTGGGAGCGGTGAGCTGGAGAATGCGTTCCGCGAGCGACGTCAGATCCCCGCCCCGCCAGCTGTTGTCGGCGAGCAACTCCTGGGTTCTCGACAGCACCATCAGGCGCGTGGTCAGGCGCTGCTCCACGTCCTTCGGCATCATGGCCGACGAAAGGCTCTGCCGCACCAGCGCCTGGACGGTGGCCAGCATGTTCTTGACCCGATGGTTGAGCTCGCTGATCAGGTCCTTGCGGCCGCCCTCGAGTTCCTTCCGGTCATGCACGTCAACGCAGGACCCGAAATAGCCGGCAAACTGGCCGTTGCGCGTGAACGGCTTGCCATTGTCGGCGACCCACCGATAGGCGCCGTCGTGGCGCCGCAACCTGTAGTCCATCGAGAACGCTTCGCGGCGGTCGAAGGCGCTGTTGTAGACCTCAAGACAGCGGCTCAGGTCGTCGGGGTGAACACATTCCATCCACCCGGCGCCCAGTTCCTTCTCCAGCGGCCGGCCGGTGAATTGCAGCCACGGCGCGTTGACGAAATCGCAGAGCTTGTCTGCGCCGGCGCGCCATATCATGACTGGAGCATTGTCGGCGAGTTCTTCAAAAAGCTGTTCGCCCACGACGTCTTGCTTGACCATGGCACGATAGGTAGCCGCGGCCCTGCAACCGTCAAGGTCGCGAGAAAATCTTGATCAGAAAGTTGCCGGCTGCGTGAGAGATGACCTGATTGGGCAAAGCCACCTTGGCCTCGCCAACTTTAGGACGTCTCGAACAGGCGGACTCGACATCACCGATCGAGGTAGTTTCGCCACTGGCGCTCCCCAATCATGCAGTCGGTTCTTTCTTCCGCGACTTTGCGGATGTCGGATGCAGGTGTCCTGCCGCTGACCTCCAGGACCAGTTTGCGACGGACCGCTATGGCGAAATCCTCGATCTCGTGGACAGGCAGCACGAAGGAACCGGGTCCACCGATGACGCAGTCCTCATAGTAGCTGTCGAGAGGAGTGCCGCCGCCGGAAGGTCGCAGCATCATCGCCAGTCCGTTGATGATGATACCCGCATCGACCGCCTTGTCTCGCGCCGGCGCAACCGGTTGCCCGACATTGTTGGGCCCGTCGCCGGAGATGTCGATCACCTGCCGCATTCCGCGGAATTCGTTTGTGAGGAGCATCGTGGCACCCTCGGCGATCGCTGCGGAGATCGATGTGCGCCGCTGCGTCCCGATCGGGCGCTCTTCCAGCCTGGAAGCAAATGCCTGAGCGTCTTCGGCAGTTTCAATCACCTGCCAATCCAGCACCGAAGTCTCGTCGACGGCGCCCGCCCACTCGTAGTAGCTGATGGCGATTTTCCCGACGAGGCCGTTTCTGACGGCATTGAAGAAGTCGGGGTGCCGGAGGGCGGCCACATACCCCTCTCTCTGGATCCGGACTTCTTCGTAATCCATCGACCGTGAGACATCGACGGCGAGAACCAACTCGACGTCCACCTCGCCGGCCGCGGTGGTTTGGGCCAGCAGGGACGGTGCGGTCGAGAAGCTGAGCATCAATGCAACTGTTGCAAGCATGGCCACCTCACAGCGTCAGTGGCCTACCCTAACACAGGACCTTCCAGGTGTGAGCGCCTGGTCCGGCGGCAGGTTCAACTCTTGGTGAGCCTGCCGCCGCTATGAAGGCCTATTTCTTCAGGATCACCCACAGCGCGTGAATGATGCCCGGTACCCAGCCAAACAACGTCAGCAGGATGTTGAGCCAGAAATGCAACCCGAGCCCCACCTGAAGAAACACCCCAAGCGGGGGCAGCAAGAATGCGAGCAGAATACGGATAATGTCCAAGATCAGTCTCCAAGATTGATGGCGCTACAACGCCTGAAACGCCGACAAGTTCAATTGTCCGGCAACGACTTCGGAACACATGCGCCGATCCTGCCGTTGTGGCCGCATCAGAAAAGGAGCTTCCCGATGAGTAGCAAGACGCTTGCCGAGATTTCGGCCGTGATGCGCGATATCGACATCACGATGCTCTCCACCCACGCCGAAAACGGCGCCATCGCCGCCCGCCCGATGAGCAACAACCGCGACGTGGATTACGACGGCGACTCCTACTACTTCACCTGGGAAGACTCCCACATGATCGGCGAGATCGGGCGCGATGCCAATGTCTCTCTTGGCCTCCAGTCCGACAAGCACTTCCTGATCGCCGTGGAAGGAAAAGCCGAAGTCGTTCGGGACCGGTCGGCATTCAAGGACCATTGGAACCCGGATCTCGACAAGTGGTTCGAGAACGGAATCGAAACCCCGGGCGTCGCCATGATCAAGGTTCGTGCGACACGGATCCACTATTGGCAAGGCGAGGAGGAAGGCGAGATTGTCCTGTAGTATGCATTTTCTTCTGGTCGCATGCGCAGCGTTCAGGCCTTTCGAAAGAGCTTTGCCATGACGGCCGGGGTCGACAGGGCGCGCCAGATTGCCGAGCAGTCCCTTCAGGGACAGACGAAGAAGACTGGCGGACTGGTCATCGAGCATGTCTCGCGGGTTGCCGGTTCGGTCTATGGAGAGACGGAAACGACGGTCGCCTGGCTGCACGATGTTCTGGAAAGAGCACCGGACTGGAGCTTGGCGCGCCTCCGGCAGGAAGGTTTTGCCGAAGAGGTCATCGCAGCGGTCGACGCATTGACCAAGCGGCCGGGGGAGGATCACGCCGATCTCGTCCGCCGGGGTGCAAGGAATGCGTTGGCACGAACGGTAAAGCGCGCCGATCTTGCCGACAACCTGACGGAAGCCCAACGCACCGGCCGCGATGGCAGCAAGTACCGGATCGGGCTCGAGATTCTGGATGGCAGGGTCGACGCGTAGATAGTCCCCTTGCCGGTCCGACCGCCACCACACCACGGCGAGCAAACAGCAGAGAGATGAACAACATGGAACTTCAGGCACGGGTAGCACTGGTAACGGGCGGCGGATCCGGAATTGGCAAGGCGACCGCAGTCACGCTGGCACGCGAAGGCGCAAAGGTCGGGGTGCTAGGGCGTACGCGCAGCGAGCTGGACGAGACGGTGGCGGAAATCACCTCCAGGGGCGGCACCGCAATCGCGCTGGATGCTGACGTCGCCGATGAGACCGCCATGCGGGCTGCGGTGGACAAGATCGTGGAGACCTATGGAAGGCTGGACATCGTCGTGGCAAACGCCGGCATCAACGGCGTCTGGGCACCCATCGATGATCTGAAGCCGGAAGAATGGGACCAGACCATCCGCGTCAACCTGCGCGGCACATACCTGACGCTGAACACGACGGTCCCGCACATGAAGGCGCATGGCGGCGGCTCGATCATCATCGTCTCGTCGATAAACGGCAATCGCACCTTCACGTCTCCAGGCGCGACCGCCTATTCGGCCACAAAGGCTGCCCAGGTGGCCATTGTGCAGCAGCTTGCAGTAGAACTCGGTCGCCACAAGATACGCATCAACGCTGTCTGCCCCGGCAAGATCGATACGGATATTCAGGATAATACCCATATCAGGGACGAGGACGAGACGGCAGTCCCGGTCGAGTGGGCGGAAGGGGACATCCCGCTGACCGAAGGCACGGCCGGCGTATCCGTGGACGTGGCAGACGTCATCCTTTTTCTCGCCTCCCACCGCGCACGCCACGTGACCGGCGTCCCCATCTTCGTGGACGGCGGCCAAAGCCTGTTACGCTAGGCCCGCTCTTGCCACTGGACGTTTTGACGCAGCGGCCGGCAAAAAGCTCTGCAAATCGCCAGACGCCAGCGAGTCCTTACTTTCCGTTAACAACAGATCGCTAAGGCATGGGTAGCGGAGTGATGACTATGCCGACACTATCCATGCTGAATCCTTTTGCTTTTTCCGGCGCCGAAATCAGCTCGGATCAGCAGAAGCAGGAGACGCTGGCGGAGCTCTTCAGCCTCACCCCACACCTCGCGGCGACCGCCGGGATGATGTTGGCGGCAATCAGCGCGGCCATGGCAGGAGCCGAGTGGAGCGCTGTCATTGCCTTGGCAACAGTGCTCATCTCACTTGCAGTGAGGGCAGCGCTGCAGTGGCATTACATCCGGCGGGATGCAGACCTTCTTCAAAAGGTGTGGGCCTATCGTTTCGTCGCAGGCTCCCTCTTTTCCTGCGCCAGCTATGGCACGGCGGGAAGCGTACTTCTGATGGGCGCCACGCAGGGCACGCAGCTGCTTGTTGTTGCGGTCGCCTGCGCCATCGCCCAGGGCGTCGCCGCGCGGGCCTACATGATGCCGGGGACCGCCGTCTTCAATCTCCTGCTCATTCTGGGGCCGATCAGCGCCGCAGCCTTTCTCGATGGCACTTATCTCATGGTGCCCGCCGCAGTGATCTACCTGGGCTTCCTGATCTCGTTCATTGTCATGATGGTGAAGCTGCGGCTGCGGCAGTTGAAGGCAGAGCGCTTGTCCGAAACGCTGCTCGAGCAGATCCTGGAGAAGAACAGCGAGCTGGAGAATGCCAACGCGAGGCTCGCAGTCCTTGCCACCACCGACAGTCTGACCGGCCTTGCCAATCGGCGTCAGCTCGATGATCGGCTGGCATCCTCCCTGAGACTGGCTGCCGAAAACCGGATGCCGCTTTCCCTGCTGCTGATCGACGTGGATCACTTCAAGCTGTTCAACGACACCTATGGGCATCAGACGGGCGACGCATGCCTGAAGAAGGTGGCCGCAGCCCTGGCGTCCTGTAATTGGGTCGAAGGAAGTCTGGTGGCACGCTATGGCGGCGAGGAATTCGCGGTCCTGATGCCCGGAGCAGGCTCGACGGAAGCTCTGCGCGCGGCCGAACAGGCAAGGGTGGCGGTGAAGTTGATGGACATCTCGTCGCTTGCCGGCAGCCCGCCCAGGCAGACGATCAGCATAGGCGCCCTCAGCCTCGAGCCAAACGAGAAGACCACGACCGACGAGCTGCTACGCCGGGCCGACCGTGCCCTCTACCAGGCCAAGCAAAGCGGGCGCAATCGCGTTTCCGCCAGCGAAGAGGCGAGCGACACCGACCTATCGACTTCGGATCATGCCGCCGGACTGGCTTGATACGCGGAGGTTGGCGAAGCCCACGAGGTTTTAGCTGGAGGGCTCCGTCGGCACCAGTCCGAGCGAGAATGACGATTTAGCGGTCCTGCTGGTAACCTTGGTTCGTGGTGTTGACCTTGGTATTGCCCTGCTGGCCCTGCTTGTCGAAGTTCTTGCCGCGAGGATCAATCGCGTCACCCTCGGAAGGGTTTGCCGTCGCCGGTTCGCCTGCGCCCTTGTGGCTGCGGTTTTCTTCCGGGACTGGTGGGAGCTTGCTGTTCATAGGAACCTCCTTGCCGTTGTGTCTATTCTCCCAACCGTCCGACCAGACTGATGTTCCCGGGATGCGGAACCCTGGCTGTTATCCAGCGTTCGTCACGCACAAACCCGCAAACGGAGACCGCCCATGAGCCAGCCAGCACCCCAGCCGCTTGCGACGCCGGCGATCGACCGCAAATGGTGGCACACTGCCACCGTCTACCAGGTCTATCCCCGCAGTTTCTGCGATAGCGACGGCGATGGCGTCGGCGACATCCCGGGTATCATCTCCAGGCTGGACTATCTCCAGTCGCTCGGAATAACCGTGATCTGGCTCTCGCCGATCTTCACTTCCCCGATGGACGACAACGGCTACGATATTTCCGATTACCAGGGCATTGCCCCGGAGTTCGGCACGCTCGCCGATTTCGATCGGCTGGTCGCCGAGGCCAGGAAGCGCGGCATCGGCATCGTGCTGGACCTTGTCGTCAATCACACATCCGACGAGCATCCTTGGTTTCGGGAAGCGCGCAGCTCGACTGATAATCCTTATCGCGACTATTACATCTGGCGGCGCCCGTCCGCGGAAGGCGGACTGCCGAGCGCACTCGAATCGACCTTTGGCGGTCCGGCCTGGACGCTGGATCCGCAGACCGGCGAATATTACCTGCACCTCTTTTCGCGCCGCCAGCCGGACCTCAACTGGGAAAATCCGCAGGTGCGGGCAGAGGTCTACCGCATGATGAACTGGTGGCTCGACCGTGGCATCGCCGGCTTTCGCATGGACGTCATCGACCTGATCGGAAAACAGGTGGATGCCGGCATCACCAGTGACGGCCCGCATCTGCATGATTATCTGCAGGAAATGAACCGCGAGACCTTCGGCAGCCGCGATGTCCTGACCGTGGGTGAGGCGTGGAGCGCCACGCCCACATCGGCCCTGCTCTACTCCGGTCGCGACCGGCGGGAACTGTCGATGGTCTTCCAGTTCGAGCATGTTACCCAGTTCTGGGATCAGACCTACGGCAAATGGCGGCCAAGGCCGTTTGACCTCATCGCGCTGAAGGCGGTCTTCGGCAAATGGCAGACGGCGCTCGCCGAGGATGGCTGGAACTCCCTGTTCTGGGTCAACCACGACCTGCCGCGGGCTGTCTCCCGCTATGGCGACACCACCGGCTTCCACGTGGAATCGGCAAAGATGCTGGCGACGGTTCTGCACCTGATGAAGGGCACCCCCTTCATCTACCAGGGTGAAGAGATCGGCATGACCAACGTCCCCTTCACGTCGATCGACCAGTACAAGGACATCGAAACGCTCAACATGCACCGCCTTCACGTGGAGGCAGGCTTGTCGCCGGACGATTTCATTCGGGGCGCCAATGAAAGTGGACGGGACAATGCCCGCACGCCGATGCAGTGGAGCAGCGCGCCGCAGGGCGGGTTCACAACCGGCTCGCCCTGGATCGAGGTGAATCCCAATTTTGCGACCGTGAATGCGGAAACTCAGGTTGACGACGACCAGTCGATCTGGAGCCACTACCGGAAGCTGATCGACCTGCGCAAGCACCATCAGGTCATCGTCTATGGCCGGTACCAATCCTGGCTCGATCAGCACCCCGATGTCTTTGTCTACAGCCGAACGCTGGAAGGGGACCGCCTGGTCGTTCTCGCCAACTTCAGGCCGCATGAGGTCACCGTGACGATGCCGGATGAATTGCATGTGCAGGGGCGCTGCCTCATCGGCAATTATACCGACATGGACAGGATCGGGGAAACCGTGACCCTGCGCCCTTATGAGGCCTTCGCATTGCTCTGCGACCTCGAGAAGGTTTAGGTGTCACCCGGCGCACCTGGATTGGCGGGTGACAATCGACGCTTTTTCTGTAAGTTTCGACCTCGACAGGGGCGTCTGCGATTGCAGGCTGAGAAGGACCCTTTGAACCTGAACCAGATCATGCTGGCGGAGGGAGTCGCGATGGCGCATTTCAGAAATGTCGCCTGCGCCTGCCCCGCCAAAAGGGGCATCTAGAATGACGAAAACAACTCCCTCCTGCGGCACTCTTCTCGCCGCGATGCGCCAGGCCAATCCCCTGGTCCAATGCATCACCAACGATGTAGCGATGAACATAGCGGCCAATGTGCTTCTGTCCGCAGGCGCATCGCCAGCTATGGTCAGTGCCGAAGAGGAGGCCGGAGAATTCGCCCGGATCGCCGGTGCCGTGACGATCAACATCGGTACGCTTTGGGCCGGCGGCGTGGCCGGCATGCTGGCAGCGGCCAGGGCCGCCAAGGACGTCGACAAGCCATGGGTGCTTGATCCCGTCGCCCACTACGCCACCGGTTTCCGCAGACGGGTCGTCGGTGAGCTGATGGCGCTGGAGCCCACCATCCTGCGCGGCAATGCCTCCGAAATCATGGCCCTCGCCGGCGAAGCATCCCGCGGCCAGGGCGTCGATAGCGGCGACAGTGCCATGGCAGCCCGGAACGCTGCTCTGACGCTGGCACGGCGACATGGTTGCGTCGTAGCCGTGACAGGCGATGTCGATTTCGTCACCGACGGCACCCGATCGGCCACGATTGAAGGGGGATCGCCGCTGATGCCGAAAGTGACGGCACTTGGCTGCGCCCTCACCTGCCTGGTCGGCGCCTTCGCCGCCAGCACCCCGGACCAGCCCTTCGAAGCGACAATCGCCGCACTCGCGCTGTTTGCCGTCTGCGGGGAGGATGCCGGAGAACAGGCCCGTGGCCCCGGATCCTTCCAGACGCTGTTTCTGGATTCATTGTCGGCACTCGGCAGCGAAAGACTCGACGCCGAAGCAAGGATCACAATGCTATGAAGCGCTTTGACCTCTCTCTTTACCTGGTGCTCGATCCCGAGCTCTGCCGCGGGATCGGAATGGTGGAAACCGCAAGAATGGCCGTTGCCGGTGGCGTGACCATGGTGCAGTTGCGGGACAAGACGGCGGACACCTCTGCCATGATCGAAACTGGTCGGGCACTGCAGAGCGCACTTGCCGGCACCGGCGTCCCCCTGATCGTCAACGACGACGTGGAGGCGGCCATCGCTCTTGGCGCCGAGGGCGTCCACGTTGGCCAGAGCGACCTCGCCGCCACGGCCGCACGCCGGCGCATCCCGGACACGATGATCCTCGGCGTTTCGGTTGAGACGGAGGAACTGGCGCGCCAGGTGGAGGCAGGTCTCGTCGACTACGTCGGCATCGGGCCCGTCTTTGCCACGGGCACCAAGCCGGACCACAAGACGCCGATCGGTTTCGATGGCCTCGCGCGTATCGTTGCCGTAGCACCCGTCCCTAGCGTCGCGATTGGCGGGCTGAAGCAGGGTCACGCCGCGCCGGTTCTTGCAGCCGGTGCGCATGGCCTTGCCGTAGTGTCGGCCATCTGCGGCCAGCCGGATCCGGAGGCCGCGGCCCGTTCTCTTGCCCAGGAAATCGAGGAGGCGCGCCGATGATCGCAAACATCCTGTCCATCGCGGGCTCGGATCCCTCCGGTGGTGCCGGCATTCAGGCGGACCTGAAGACATTCGCTGCGCGGGGCACCTATGGCATGGCCGTGATCACGGCATTGACGGCCCAGAACACGCAAGGAGTGTCCGGCGTGCATCTCGTGCCGGCATCCTTCGTCGCCGATCAGATCCGCGCCGTCTTCGCAGACATCCGTGTCGATGCGGTCAAGATCGGGATGATCGCAACGGCCGAGATTGCCGAAGCGGTGGCCGATGCCCTCACGAAACACGGCGAAGGAGTTCCGGTCGTCGTCGATCCGGTGATGGTCGCCAAGGGCGGCGCCTCGCTTCTGGCCGCGGATGCCGTAGAAGCCCTGAACCGGCGGCTGCTTCCGCTTGCGACCCTGATCACGCCAAATCTGCCGGAGGCCGCCGCGCTGCTCGGCGAAGCGGAGGCCGGTGATCGAGACACGATGGCCCATCAGGCCGAAAGGCTTCTGGCGCTGGGGCCGCGTGCGGTTTTGATAAAGGGAGGCCATCTTCCATCGAATGAAAGTCCCGACGTTCTCGCTGCCAGTGGCAGGCTCACCTGGCTGGAAGGCAGACGGAGTGCGACGCGCAACACCCATGGCACCGGCTGCACGTTATCGAGCGCCATCGCGGCCGAGCTCGGAAAGGGGCTGGATCCGGTCCAGGCCGTGACGGAAGCCAAGGGCTATATCGCCGCTGCGATCGCCCGCGCGGAAGAGCTGTCCGTCGGAGCCGGGCACGGACCGGTGCATCACTTCCACCAGTGGTGGTAGGAGACAACCACAGCCCGGTCGCTCGGCGCCACAACGATCAGACCTCTGCGCTGCGCATCTCGGAAAATGCGCGGGCAATCTCCTCGGTGACGAACGGCTTCTTCAACAGCATGGCGCCCTCAACCGCCCCGTCGTCTGGGATACGGTCTCTTCCCGTGGCAAAGACAACGCCAATCTCCGGCGCCAGGCTCCGGGCCTTACGGGCAAATTCACCGCCGCTGATGCCAGGAAGCCCATAGTCGGTCATCAGGATGTCGAAGCTGCCGGTCTCCAGCAACGTCAGCGCTTCCTCGGCATTGGCCGCCTCTTCGACCTGATGGCCGAGATCAGCCAGCATGTCGGCGGTACTCATGCGGATCAGGAAGTCGTCTTCGACAAGCAGAACGCGGTAGACTGGCATGGCATTACGATCCATCTTCGTGGCAGCCGCATCGCCATTCTCGGCTGTGGCGCGGGTACGATTGCGGTATTGTTGATTGTTCAGCACCTGACGCACCTTGCGTGCCAGCGCTTCCCGTGAGTAGGGCTTGGACAGGAGATCGACGTCGGCGTCGAGGCGACCGTCGTGAACGATCGAGTCCTGCGTGTATCCGGAGGTAAACAGGACGGCGGCATCGGGACAAAGCTCGTGCACCCTGCGGGCCAGTTCCGTGCTCTTGACCGGCCCTGGCATCACGACATCGGTGAAGACGAGGTCGAGTGCCACGCCGCTCTCGACGACCTGGAGTGCGGCTGCCGCATCCTTCGCCTTCAGGACGCGATAACCGAGGTCGCTGAGCATCTCCACGACCGTGGCTCTGACCTGCTCGTCATCCTCCGCGACGAGAATGGTCTCCGTTCCCCCGACGATGGCCCCGTCATCGGGAGCCGCAATGGCATCCTCTCGACGACGAATGCGTGGGAAGTACAGCTTGACCGTCGTTCCGCGACCGACTTCGCTGTCGATCTTGATGTGCCCGCCGGATTGCTTGACGAAGCCGTAGACCATGGACAGCCCGAGGCCGGTCCCTTTTCCCACCGGCTTCGTCGAGAAGAATGGTTCGAAGACCTGCGCAAGCACGTCCTGGCTCATTCCGGTTCCGGTATCGGCAACCGTCAGCAGGGCATATTCTCCGGGAGCGACATCCGTTTCCTGCCTCGTATAGGCCTGATCCAGAATGGCATTGCTTGCCGTGATGGTCAGCTTGCCGCCATCGTCCATCGCGTCGCGCGCATTGATGGCGAGGTTCAGCAGGGCGTTCTCGATCTGCGCCGGATCGAGGAAGGTATTCCAGAGATCGCCGTCCGTGATGATTTCGATGTCGATGTCCTCGTCGAGCGTCCGTCGCAGCAGGTCGTCGAGGCCGCGCAGCAACTGGCCGACATTGACCACCTTCGGTTCCAGCGGCTGGCGACGGCCGAAGGCCAGCAGCTGACTGGCCAGCTTGCTCCCCCTCTGGACGCCGGACAGCGCGTTCTCGACGCGTCGTTCGGCCCTCTCGTCGCCGGCCACATCGCGCGACAGAAGCTGCAGATTGCCGGAAATCACCTGTAGCAGGTTGTTGAAGTCATGGGCGACGCCTCCGGTCAACTGCCCCAGGGCCTCCATCTTCTGGCTTTGCCGCAGCGCTTCCTCTGCCTTCATGCGCTCGGAAATCTCTTCCGCGACCTTCTGCTCAAGGCGCGCATTGAGCTCCTGCAAGGCCTCCTCTGCGCGCCGGCGCTCGGCCAGTTCGTTCTGTGCCGCCTGAAAAAGCCGCGCGTTGTCGAGCGCAATCGCGACCTGACCGGCAGCGCCGACGAGCAGCCGTTCATGCTCCTCCTCGAAACGGTGCGGCTCCGGATGGCCGAACAGCAATCCCCCGATGGCTTCGCCCGATCTGGAAACGACGGGGATGGCCAGATAGCTGCGAACGGGAAGGTGGTCTTGGGGCGTTCCGAAATGCGGAGCAGAGTGGCCGTATCTCGGATCGGCAAGAATATCGCCCGAACGCACGACGCCTTGCCCCTTGAAGGTCGGCGCGAAAACCTCCGTGTTGCGCGGCATCGGCAAATTCTCAAATGCCGATCGGTCAGCACCCGAGAGGGCATAGAGCCGATAGCTCTCGCCCTTTTCATCGAACCCATTGTAGAAGAAGGCCCCGAAGGCTGCTCCCGTGAGCTCGACCGCTGCATCGGTGGTCAGTTGCACGACCTTTTCCAGGTCAAGCTCAGCGGCAAGCTCCGCCCCCAGCCTGTTCAGGACTTCAAGGTGCCGCTTCTCGCGCAGCAGTGCCAGCTCCGCTCGGCGCTGCTCGGTCACATCGTTGCCCTGGACGAAAATGCCGTCCGGGCGGCCCGCTTCGTCCAGGATAGGTTGGAACACGAAGTCGATGAACCGTTCTTCCGGAGGCGATCCGGGCGTGCGGGCGAGTGTCACGGGGACGCTGCGGCCGATATGACGTTGTCCGGTCTCCCGCGCCTCGTCGAGCATGGCGATAAAGCCTTGGCCGACAATCTCCGGCAGGGCTTCCCGGACAGGCTTGCCGACGATCGGGCGATTGCCGACCAGCGCCAGATAGGCAGAGTTTGCGTCTTCGAACACATGGTCAGACCCGACCAGCGTCGCCATGAAGCCTGGCGCCTGCTCAAACATCTTGCGCAGCCGCTCGCGTTCTCCGCGCAAATGCCGTTCCGCCCGCACCTTGCCCGTGGTCTCGACGACGATGGCCATGACCCCGACGGGACGACCGGCATCATCCATGATCGGCGAATAGTCGAGGTTCATCCAGACCTGCTCGGGGACCCCGCGCCGGTGCAGCGTCAGCTCCTGGTCGGTATAGGCAAGGGTCTGTCCGGTCAGCCCGACCTTCATGACGTTGTCGTTGAATTCGGAAATCTCGGACCAGCCCTCACGCACCTTGGAGCCGAGAAGTTGCGGATGCCGGCCTCCCGCGAACACGGAATAGGCGTCGTTGTAGATCATCACGCCGTCTTCGTGCCAAAGGGTGACGATCGGAACCGGAGACTGCAGGATGAGTGACACCACGGCCTTCGTACCCTGGGGCCACTGGCTGATATCCCCCAGCGACGTGCGGCTCCAGTCGAAGGCGGCAATGAGCCGGGCAAGTTCGCCGTTATGGTTGAGAAATGCGGTCGCGGACGCGGATGCGGTCATAGAAAGGTTCCAAGCAGGCGGCATCGACGACGTCCACCCGGCCCAAAACAGAATCTGTATCTTGCGAAAGGCGTCATGACCGGCATTAGCTAGGGCGGCAGGACAGGATTGCCAGATGCAGATATCTGTTTTGCAGCGCCTCTATATTCGCGTCAACGGCACCATCCTTCCCGTTCCCCGGGCCCGCTCGTGCCAGGACAGCGCCTCTTCCAGAAGATGCGGGGTATGGCCGCCTCGAGCGCAGGCGCGCCGGAAATAGTCGGAGAGCGCTTCCTTGAAATCAGGATGAGCGCAGTGCTCGATGATCTGCAGGGCGCGTTCCCGCGGCGCCAGCTCGCGAAGATCCGCCAGGCCCTGCTCGGTGACCAGAATGTCTACGTCATGCTCGGTGTGATCGACATGCGGCACCATCGGGACGACCGAGGAAATCCGTCCCTCCTTGGCCAGGGACTTGGTGACGAAGATCGACAGATAGGCATTGCGAGCAAAATCGCCCGAACCGCCGATGCCGTTCATCATGTGGGTGCCGCCGACATGGGTCGAATTGACGTTCCCGTAGATGTCGAATTCCAGCGCCGTGTTGATGCCGATGACGCCCAGGCGGCGTATGACTTCCGGATGATTGCTGATTTCCTGGGGCCGGAGGACGATGTGCTCCTTGTACTTGTGGAAATCGCCAAAGACCCGCTCCGCACAGGCCGTCGACAGGGTGATCGAGGACCCGGAGGCGAAGACGAGTTTTCCGGCATCGAAGAGGTCGAAGGTACTGTCCTGCAACACTTCGCTGTACATGCGCAGATGATGGAAGGGACCGTCGGCAAGCCCGCTGAGCACGGAATTGGCGATGGAGCCTATCCCGGCCTGCAGAGGGTGCAGCGTCAGGTCGAGCCGGCCCTTGGCCACTTCGTCCTCGAAGAACCGGATCAGGTGGCCGGCAATCGCATCCGTATCGGCATCCGGTGCTTCGATCGACGACGCGCTGTCCTTCTCGTCGGTGACGACGATGGCGACGATCTTGTCCGGGTCGATCGGTACATAGGGGAAGCCGACGCGACTGTCGCAGGCGACGACCGGGATCGGCACGCGCGAGGGACGGCGCCCCGGAAAGTAGATGTCGTGAAGCCCCTCCAGCTCGGCCGGCTGGCTGAGGTTGATCTCGATGATGATCTTCTTGGCCAGCACCGCAAAGCTCGCGGAATTTCCGACGGAGGTCGAGGGAACGATGCCGCCGTCCTCGGTGATCGCCGCGGCTTCGATGATCGCATAGTCGATCGGCCCG
Organism: Pseudorhizobium marinum; assembly: GCF_000705355.1. Lineage (NCBI taxonomy): Bacteria > Pseudomonadati > Pseudomonadota > Alphaproteobacteria > Hyphomicrobiales > Rhizobiaceae > Pseudorhizobium > Pseudorhizobium marinum. Next base: position 31,420 of record NZ_JMQK01000021.1, on the reverse strand, counting down.
AGTTGGTTCGATCTCAGGTGCTCCACCGTCTCCGACAGATGCTGGTCGATGAACATCACCTCGCCGCGGTTGATCGCCGCCCGTAGCGTCCGGTCCGCCTGGAAAGGCATCCGTCGCGCGAGGATATGCGCCTCGGTCAGCATCCGGTCGACGTCATGCCCAAGCGACGCGCCGGTGATCAGGGTAATCTTGAACGGATCCGTCTTGGCGCGCTCAGCCATGGCGATCGGCACGGCCTTGGCGTCGCCAGCCCGGGTAAAGCCGCTCATGCCGATGATCATGCCGTCCTTGATCAGGGCGGCGGCAGCCTCCGCCGTTGTTATCTTGTCGAGAAGCGCGGGGCGGCGGATACGGTCGGCGATCATGTACTGGTCTCTATCTGGTATGCGAGCGGAAGGAGCGGCACCGTCCCACGATGTTCGCCCGTCATGCCGCTTGATTTATTGTGCGACGTAGCCGCCATCAACCAAGTGATAGCTGCCGGTGATGAAGGAGGCACGGTCTGACAGCAGGAAACAGGTCAGTGCAGCGACCTCTTCCGAGGTGCCTATGCGTCCGATCGGATGAAGGGACTTCAGCTTCTCGTATACCTCCGGATCGAGATTGGCGAGAAGCGGCGTGTCGATGTAGCCGGGGCCGACGGCATTGACCCGCACCCCCTGCGCTGCATATTCCATGGCAGCAACCTTGGTCAGCCCGAGGACGCCATGCTTGGCAGCCACATAGGCAATCGCGCCTGCCGTACCGACGCTGCCGAGGATGGAGGCCATGTTGACGATGGCACCGCCACCGGCGCGCAGCATCGCCTGGATCTCGAACTTCGTGCAGTAGAAGACGCCGCTGAGGTTGATGTCGATCACCTGCCGCCAGCCGTCCAGCGGATAGTCTGCGGCAGGCTCGAGCGGGCCGCCGACACCGGCATTGTTGACGGCGAGATGGAGGCCGCCAAAGGTCTCTTCCGCGTAGGCAACCATGGCTTCGACGGCAACTGGATCGGATACGTCGGCCTGGAAGCCGAGCGCCTTGCCATCGTTCGCACAGATTTCGCCAACCACCCGGTCAATGGCATCCTGGTAGAGATCTGCCACGAGCACGCGAGCCCCGCAGGCAGCCAGTTCCTTGGCGACCACCTCGCCGATGCCGGATCCGGCACCTGTCACGATCGCGACCTTGCCTGCAAACTGCCGCTCCATCTTCGTCGCCCTTTCCGTTGATTGAGGCGACCCTAGGGTGAGGCGGCCGGCTGGTCTTTGATCAAAGTCAAGCCGGAGACGGACTGCGGAACGCATCCGCGGTGCAAACGACCTTGGTCTCAGACCCTGGCCGGTACCTTTTCGACGCCGAGATGCTGCCCGAGAGCCTTCTCATCGGCGAGCAGGTCGCTGCTCGATCCCTGGTAGACGATCGCGCCGCGATCCAGAATGATCGCCTCATGCGCCAGCGGGAGGACCTTCCGCGCCTTCTGCTCGATGATGATCGCTGACATGCCCTCGCCGTCGACGATCTGCCGCAATGCCGCCAGAAGCTCGTCCACGATGATCGGCGCGAGGCCCTCCAGAGGTTCGTCAAGAAGCAGCAGACGAGGATTGACCATCAGCGCACGGGCGACGGCGAGCATCTGCTGTTCACCACCGGAAAGCTGGCTGCCCAGATTGCGCCGGCGCTCCTTGAGGCGTGGAAACATCGAATAGGCCCGGTCGACGGTCCAGACGCCGGGACGGGCGATCGCCGTCAGGTTCTCCTCGACCGTCAGGGACTTGAAGATATTGCGCTCTTGCGGCACCCATCCGATCCCTGCCGCGACCCGCCGGTCGGCCCGCATCCGGGTGATATCCTGGCCCATCAGGTGGATCGTGCCGCCGTGATGGGTGGTAAGGCCCGCAATCGTCTCGACGAGCGTCGTCTTGCCGGTTCCATTGCGCCCGAGCAGCGCGAGTGTCCGCCCTTCCTCGAGCGTCAGGTCGATCCCGGCCAGCACGGCGGCGTCGCCATAACCGGCCACCAGCTTGCGTGTGGCGAGCAGCGGCGCGGTCATGCGCTTTCTCCCAGGTAGACGGCCTTGACGCCCCGGTCGGCAGCGATCTCGGCCACCGTCCCTTCGGCGTAGATCGCGCCGGCGACCAGAACCGAGATGCGGCTGGCGAAGGAAAACACGAGATCCATGTCGTGCTCGATGAGCACGACCGTCACTTCTGCCGGCAGATCGGAAACGATCGACAGCACTTCGTGGCGTTCGTCTTCCGGCACGCCGGCTGCCGGCTCGTCGAGCAGAAGCACCCGAGGCTTGGAGGCGAAGGCCAGCGCAATTTCCAGCAACCGCTGCTTTCCATAGGGCAGCCGGTCTGTCCGCTCCTGCATGACCGGCGACAGGCCGAACCGCGACAGCAGCGCCGCGGCCTCGTCGATCAGATCTGCTTGGCCTGCAACCGGAGACCACAGGTTGCTGCCCAGCCCATCCCGTTCGAGCATCGCCAGAGTGACTGTCTCGAGCGGCGTGTAGTCGGCGAACAACTGGTTGATCTGGAATGTCCGCGTCAGCCCCTTCTTGACACGCTGGTGGGAAGGCATGCGGGTAATGTCTTCCCCCTGCAGGATCACCTGGCCGGCGCTCGGCTGCAGCACGCCGGTCAGCAGATTGATCAGCGTCGTCTTGCCGGCGCCGTTCGGCCCGATCAGGGCGTGGCGCGCGCCCTGCTCCACCGTCAGCGAAACATCATTGGTGGCGAGGAAGGCTCCGAAGCGCCGCTGCAGTCCGCGCGTTTCCAGAACGACCGTCATGGCTTGCCTCCCATCGCAGCCGTCAGGCGCTGCGGGATATATTCGATCCAGCGCGCGATCCGCCCGCGTCCGACAAGCACCAGGATCACCAGCAGAAGGCCGATCCAGAACATCCAGTATTGTGGTGTCACGACGGACAGCCAGTCCTTCAGCAAGGTGAACCCGATCGCGCCGAAGATCCCTCCGTAGAGATAGCCCGTGCCGCCGATCACCAGGATCAGCAGCACGTCGGCAGACCGGTGGAAGGCCAGGACGTCCGGTGACACGAAGGAGGTAGTCTGTGTCAGGAGCGCCCCTGCAAAGCCCGCCATTACCGCCGCGATCGTATAGGCGATCACCAGACGCCGGCGCGCCGGGACGCCCACAAGCGCGGCCCGGGTGGAATTGCTCTTGATCGCCTTCAGCGCCAGGCCGAACGGGGAAAATGCAATGCGTCGTGCGACCATGGTGGTGACGAACAGGACGGCCAGGCAATAGATATAGCCGTTGCGGCCCCAGAGATCGAACTCGAACAGCCCGAGGATGGGGCCGAGGCTGAAGCCGCTCAACCCATCGGCCCCGCCGGTGAGCCAGCCCATCTGGTTGGCGGCCTCCCCGAGCATCAGGGCAATGCCGAGCGTCGTCATCAGCCGCGTCAGGTCGGAGCCGCGCAGGATCAGGAAGCTCGTCGCAAACCCCAGGATGCCGCTGACCACGCCGGCGACGAGAAGGCCGGTGACGGGCTCGGCAAAATAATGCCGTGCAAAGAGCCCCGCCGTGTAGGCGCCGATCCCGAAGAAGGCGGTATGGCCGAGCGAGACGATGCCCGCAAAACCGAGCACGAGATCCAGCGACACGGCAAACAGCGCCAGAATGGCGATCTCGGTCAGGATCAGCATCTTCGACGGCAGGAGAAAGATTGCCGCAACGGCAGCCGGCCAGATGATGAACTCGAAGAAGCGAATCCGGCTTCGCCTGCGCATCAGCCGCATGGCGCGGGCCTGGTCGTCCTGCCCGTCCTCGACCGGAGCGACATCTTCCCGTGTAATCACGCTCATCGCCCGCCTCGCGCAAACAGGCCGGCTGGGCGCAGGATCAGCATGATGATCATCAGTCCGTAGATCACGAAGGGACCGATGGCCGGGACGTAATACTTGCCTGCCACATCGGCGATGCCCAGCAGCAGCGCTGCAAGAAAGGGCCCGCTGACCGTGGAGGTGCCACCGACTGCCACGACGATCAGGAAGTAGATCATGAACTTCAGCGGGAAATTCGGGTCGAGGCCCAGAATTTCCGCTCCCATGGCACCGCCGAGGCCGGCAAGGCCCGATCCGAAGGCGAAGGTAAGCGCGAAGACGGCAGAGACATTGATGCCGAGCCCCATCGCCGCCCGACGATCGTCCACCGCAGCACGAAGGCGGCTGCCGAACCTGGTCTTCGCCAGGATGAGCTGCAGCGCCAGCGCCAGCGCCGCGCAGATGACGATGGTGAACAAGCGATATCGGCCAATGCCGACACCGAAGAACTCGGCGCGGCCGGAGAGCTCCGGCGGCAGCTGGATCAACTGCTGCTGGCCACCCATGATGTAGTCGGCGGCCGCCACCGACATGAACACGAGGCCAACCGAAAACAGCACCTGGTCGAGATGGCTCGCCTGGTACAGCTGTCGGTAAAGGGTCCGCTCGAGGATCGCGCCGAGCGCCGCGCTGACCAGGAAGGCGGCCGGCAGGCACCAGTAGAAGGCAATGCCGTAGCGGTTCATCATCACGACGGTGACGTAACCGCCCGTCATGGCGAAGGCGCCGTGCGCAAGATTGATGAAATTCATCAGGCCGAGCGTGATCGTCAGTCCGCACGCCAGGATGAACAGAAGCATGCCATAGGCGATGCCGTCGAACAGGATGGTCAGCATTGGCCCTCACCGGTGGGGCGGCCGGCCGTTGACCGGCCGGCCGTCTTGTCTGTTACTTGGCCGTGTTCGGGTCGCGGATCTTCTCGTACTTGGTGAACTCGACGTTGTAGAGTTCGCCGTCGACCTCCTTGACCTCGCGGATGTAGATGTCCTGGACGATGTCGCGCGTCTCCGGATCGATCATGATCGGCCCGCGCGGGCTCGTCCACTCCATCCCCTTCATCGCTTCGATCAACTTCGTGCCATCGGTGTCGCCGCCGGTCTTTTCCAGGGCCGCATAGGCAAGATGCATGGCATCATAGCCGCCGACCGACATGAAGTTCGGCCGCATGTTGTTGGTCTTGCGGACCTGCTCGACGAAGGCCTTGTTCTCCGGGCTGTCGTGATTGGCCGAATAGAAGTGCCCGGTGATGACACCCTTGGCCGCGTCGCCGATGCCGTTCAGGAGATCGTCGTCGGTCACGTCGCCCGTGGCGATCAGCTTGATGCCGGCATCCGCCAGGCCGCGTTCGACGAACTGCTTCATGAACAGCGAGCCGACGCCCGAAGGCACGAAGACGAACACGGCATCCGGCTTGGCATCGCGAACACGCTGCAGGAACGGCGCGAAATCCGGGTTCTGCAGCGGCACCCGCACAGACTCGACGATCTCCCCGCCATCCTTCTTGAACTGGTCGACGAAGCCCTTTTCGATGTCATGACCCGGGCCGTAGTCGGTCACCAGGGTCACCACCCGCTTCAGGTCGTTCTCCACTGCCCAGGTCGCCACGGGAACGGCCGACTGCGGCCCGCCCATGCTGGTGCGCACGAAATATTCCGATTGCGGCATGATGGCCGAGGTCGTTGCCGAGGTGATGATCGCAGGGATCTTGGCCTGGTTGAGAACCGGCGCCACGGACATGGCCAGCGGCGTCAGCCCGAAGCCCATCAGCATGCTGACGCCCTCGTTGACCACCAGCTCCTGCGCGATGCGGCGCGTCTGGTCGGCGGTACCGGCATCGTCGCGCAGCACGATCTCGATCTTCTTGCCGGCCGCTTCGTCGCCGTTCAGCGCCATGTATGCGCGCACCCCTGCCTCGACCTGCCGGCCCGTGGACGCGAAGGGTCCCGTCATCGGCAATACGAGGCCGATCTTCACCGCTTCCTGCGCCTGGGCCGGAAGCGCCATCAGGCATCCCAGCGCCACGCCCGCGGCGACCATGAAACTTCTTCTCTTGAGCATGCCTTCTCCTCCTCTTAGAACCCAAAACCCCAGCCGGGATGGCTGCGGCGGCCATAGGTCTCCACCCCTATGACCATCGATATGGCTCTCAACCTCGTCGGTCCGTCGAGCACATCTCGAATGCGTCTGACCGCAATGTATACATCAACTGGCGATTCCGACAGCCATCCGCGCCAAGGGTTGCGAACACATCTGCGTGCTGCTGCTGCAGCTGGCAGCCTTGATTTAAGCGGTAAGCATATCGTTTGGCCGCGGCCTCCCGGTCCGCCAGAAAAATGCCTCTCCTCGCCCACAGCCTAGGGTCTGTATACAGTACCTGTCAATATCGCAGCCAAGCGGACCGCGCGTTTCGTCAGCCTCGTCCCGTGACATGAACCTCGCCTCTCGCGACAGGTTGGAGCAAGCCTGCCTGTCGATAAACGCTCACGGGTGCGCGTATGGCAAGCGGCGGTTCTGCTGCTGCCCGTGGCATGCGAAGGGTACAGAAGCGGTGAAGATCGCTATGCCGCCCTCGCATTGCGACAGGCTGATTTGGATGATGGATTACATCAAGGGGCTTCGTTCATGACTTCCACCGTTCCTTCCCTCGGCATCAGCCAGATCAAGGCTCTGAAATCCTGGGAGATCAAGGCCTGGACGACGGAGGACATCAACGCGCTGTCCACGGCGCAGATCGGTGCCCTCTCCGCCGCCCAGATTGCGGCACTGGAAATGGAAGACCTCGACGCCTTCTCCACCTCGCAGTTGCGGGCCATTTCGGCGCCCGCCATGGTCGGACTGACGCTGGACCAGCTGGCGGCCTTCACCACCCAGAAGATCGAAGCCCTGGCTGCCAATCAGGTCGGCGCCTTGAGCGCAAGGCAGATCGGCGGACTTGACTCCTTCCAGATCGAAGCCCTGACCCCGGCGCAGGTCGCGGCGCTGAACGCCTCGCAGCTGTCGACCTTGACGACCGACGAAATTGCCACCTTCTCGACGGCCGACATTGCCGCCATCAGCTCCTCGGCCATCGCCGGCCTTTCACGCGGCAGCGTCATGGCGCTGAGCTCGGAGCAACTGGCGGCACTGACGCCGACACAGGTTGCCGCCTTGAAGACGACGCAGATCGCCGCACTGACGAGCGATCAGATATCGGGCCTCACCACCTCCCAGATCGGCGCCTTGAGCTCCACGCAACTGAGGGCCCTGACCACCGCCAGCGTCGCGGCATTGTCGACAAGCCAGATCGCGGCTTTGAGTGCCAAGGCCATCCCGGGATTGACAACGACACAGGTCGCGGCCTTTTCCACCAGCCAGGCGGAAGCACTGACCCCGGCCCATATCGGCGCCATGAACGCCCAGCAGATCGGCGCCCTGTCGTCCGCAGACATTGCGACCTTCTCCACGGCCGACATTGCGGCCATCACCTCGCCAGCCATCTCCGGCCTGTCCACTGCCTCCGTAGCGGCCCTGACCACGGAGCAACTGGCGGCACTGAAGACCTCCCAGGTCGCCGGCATGAAGAGTACGCAGATCGCGGCTCTTTCGACGGACCAGATCGCAAGCCTGAGCACCACGCAGATCGGGGCGCTGACGGCGCTCCAGATCAGGGGACTGTCATCGGCCAGCATTCAGTCGCTGTCGACGAGCCAGATCGCCGCCATCAACGCCAAGGCGATCTCCGGCCTGACGGCGTCGCAGATCGCCACCTTCACCACCAATCAGGCGGAAGCGCTCACTTCGGCACTCGTCGGTGCCATGAGCTCCACGCAGATTGCTGCGCTCTCGTCCGAAGACATCGCCACCTTCTCCACCGCAGACATTGCCGCGATCAGCGCCCTCGCCATCGCCGGCCTTTCCAGCGGCAGCATCGCCGCCTTGGGCTCGGACCAGGTGGCCGCACTGAAGGTCACCCAGGTCGCAGCCCTGAAGTCGAAGCAGCTTGCCGCTCTCACGACCGATCAGCTTGCCGCCCTCACGACCTCGCAGATCGGCGCCATCAGTCCAGCCGCAGTTGCGGGCCTGTCGACCTCCAGCATGGCGGCACTCTCGCTCGAGCAGGTGTCGAGCCTCACCGGCAAGGCAATAGCCCTTCTCTCCCCCGCTCAGATCGCCGCCCTGTCCACCACGCAGGTTGAGGCCTTGAGCTCTTCCCAGGTGGGAAGCCTCACGTCCCGCCAGGTCGCCGCCTTGAGCCCCGAAGCATTGGCTACCTTCTCGATCGCAGATATCCCGGCGCTCAGCCCGGCCGCCCTCTCGGCGCTCACCGCCGCCAATGTCGCGACCTTGAGCGCCGAGCAGATCGCCTCGCTGCGGACAAATCAGATTGCCGCCATGAAGACGGCACAGGTTGCAGCTCTGACCACCAATCAGATCGCAGCGTTCGACAGCGCCCAGATCGGTGCCCTCAACGCCACGCAGGTCAAGGCTCTGTCCGTCGCGGCAGTCAGCGCCCTCAACCTCGACCAGACGGCCGCTCTGAACGCCAAGGCCATTTCCGGACTGACCACGGCCCAGATTGCCGGGCTCAGCAGTGAGCAGGCCGAGGCCTTGACAGTGTCGCAGGTAGCCTACCTCACCTCGTCACAGCTGGCGGCACTCGGCCCGGCGGGACTGGCGACCTTCTCGGCCGAGGATGTGGCTGCACTCAGCGCTTCGGCACTCAGCGGCCTGTCGAGCACCGGTATCGCAGCCCTCACCGCCGACCAGATCTCGGCGCTGAAGGCGAGCCAGATCGCGGCCCTGAAGACGGCGCAGGTCGCTGCGCTGACGAGCGAGCAGCTTGCGGCGCTGACGACGTCCCAGGTTGCAGCCCTGTCAGCCGTCCAGCTCAAGGCTCTCTCCACCGACAGCATCCCGCTGCTGTCGACCGAGCAGATTGCAGCCCTCAGCACCAAGGCCGTTTCCGGCCTGACGACGGCCCAGGTGGCGGCGTTGACGACGGATCAGGCCGAAGCCCTCACATCTGTCATGGTGGCGGCCATGAGCGCGGCGCAGATCGCGGCCCTGTCCTCTGCGGATATCGCCACCTTCTCGACGTCCGACATCGCGGCAATCAGCGCGTCGGCCATTTCCAGCCTCTCCAGCGAAGGTCTGGCAGCATTGAGCGCCGAGCAGGTGGCGGCGCTGAAGGCGACGCAAATTTCGGCATTGAAGACCGGCCAGCTCGCCGCCCTAACCAGCGAGCAGCTGTCAACCTTGACCCCGGCCCAGATCGGCACGTTCAACTGGGCCGCCATCTCGGGGCTCTCCACCGCACAGATCGCTGCCCTGTCTCCCGAGCAGATTGCCGGATTGAATACCAAGGCGATCGGCGCCCTGTCGTCGACCCAGATCCAGGGCCTCTCGACCGCGCAGATCGACGGCCTGACCTCATCCCAGATTGGCAGCCTGAGCTCCGCCCAGATCTCCGCCTTCAGCACCACCGCGCTGACGAGCCTCTCGCCCGAGCGTCTGGCCGCGATCAATGCAGCAGCCGTCGCCGGATTGTCGAGCGACAGCATTGCGGCCTTGAGCGAAGACCAGGTGGCAGCACTGACCAGTGCCCAGATCGCCTCGCTGAAGACGGGCCAACTCGCGGCCTTGACCACATCCCAGCTCTCGGCCCTTGGCTCCACCCAGATCGGTGCCTTGACCGCCGCGCAGGTGGCGGCGCTCGCCTCCGAGACCATCGCAGCTCTTTCGACCGATCAGATTGCAGCGCTGAGCGGCAAGGCCATCACAGGGCTGACCGTCGACCAGATGGAGGCTCTCTCGACCGATCAGGTCGAGGCTCTGACCTCGACGCAGGTCGCGGGTCTCAGTTCGGCCCAGGTGGCCGCCCTGACCACTGCCGATCTCGCCACTTTCTCGATTGAAGACATCGCCGCCCTGTCCTCCTCGGCGATCAGCGGGCTGCCCACCGAAAGCGTGGCCGCCTTCAGCAATGAACAGGTCGAGGCTCTGAAGCCGACCCAGGTTGCCGCCCTGACCACCGCCCAGATGGCCGCGCTGACGACCGACCAGCTGGCGGCCCTGAGCACCACGCAGGTGGCCGCCCTCGGCTCGGCGCAAGTGGCCGCGCTGTCGACCAACGCCGTCGCCAGCCTCTCGACCGAGCAGATTGCGGCACTGACGACCAAGGCCATTCCCGGCCTGAGCTCGGCACAGATCGATGCCCTGAATACGGAACAGGCGGAGGCGCTGACACCGGGTCTTGTGGCAACCATGAGCTCCACGCAGGTGGGCGCCCTGTCGTCCGCGGACATCGCGACCTTCTCGACCGCCGATATTGCCGCGATCGGAACGGCCGCGATCGCGGGCCTCTCCAGTGCAAGCATCGGCATGCTGAGTTCCGAGCAGCTTGCCGCCCTGACATCGAGCCAGGTGGCGGCGCTGACGTCGAGCCAGATCCAGGCCCTCACCCTGACGCAGATCGTCAGCTTCACGAGCACACAGATCGGCGCCCTGAGCTCGACCGCGATCTCCGGCCTGTCGACCTCCACGCTGGCCGCCCTGACGACGGACCAGATTGCCAGCCTCAACCCCAAGGCCGTGGCAGGACTGACCACCGCCCAGGTGGAGGCTTTGTCGACCGCGCAGGTGGATGCTTTCACGACGGCGCAGGTTGCCGGCCTCAGCTCCACCCAGGTCGCGGCACTGACGCCGGTCGTCTTGGCCAGTCTCTCCACCGAAGACATCGCTGCGTTGAGTTCTTCCGCGATTTCCGGTCTCCCGGCTGCCAACCTCGCCGCCCTGTCGACCGAGCAGATCGCCGCATTGGCCGGGAAGACGGTATCGGGGCTGACGACCGCACAGATCGGCGCCCTGTCCTCGGCGCAGATCGAGGCCCTCACCCCTTCCCAGGTTGCCAATCTCAGCTCCACGCAGCTTTCCGCCTTGAGCACGGCAGCATTCTCGACCTTCTCGACAGCCGATATCGCAGCCATCACCGCGGCAGCCATTCCAGGTCTGTCGCCCGCCAACGTGAGCGGATTGACCACCGCGCAGCTTGGGGCTCTGACCACAGGTCAGGTCGCCGCGCTGACATCGGAACAACTTCAGGGTCTGGGAACGCAGCAGATTGCGGCCTTGACGACGAGCCAGATCGGCGCCTTCAGTTCCTCAGGCCTCTCGGCCCTGCCCACCTCTGCAATCACAGCACTCACCACGGACCAGATCGCGGCGCTCAGCAACGGCGCAATCGCCGGCCTGACGACGGCGCAGATCGATGCCCTGTCCACCACCCAGGTCGAAGCTCTCTCCGCGGCACAGATTGCCGCGCTGAACTCGACCCAGGTGGGCGCTCTCTCTGCCGAGGATCTGGCTGCCTTCTCCAGCAGCGAGATCGCCGCAATCGGCACCGCGGCGCTGGCGGGCCTTTCCACCACCACCATCGGCACCCTGAGCTCGGAAGACACCGCTGCCCTGACGACCACCCAGATCGCGGCCCTCGGTTTCGGTCAGGTTCGGGCCATGAACCCGGCGCAGATCGGCGCGCTGACTTCCGGTCAGATCGGGGCCCTTAATGCGATCCAGCTGGCCGCCCTCGGTACGAGCAGCATCGCGGCCTTCACCACCGAGCAGATCACCGCCATCAGCGGCAAGGCGATCATCGGCCTGACGACGGCGCAGATCAGCAGCATGTCGACGGCCCAGATCGAGGCCTTCACACCCTCCCAGGTGGCCGGCATGAGCTCTGCCCAGATCGCAGCCCTCAACGCCGACGATCTGGCGGTCTTCTCTCTGGAGGATATCGCCTCGATCAGCGCCACGGGCATCGCCGGCCTGTCGACGGACGACATCACCGGCCTGTCGAGAAGTCAGCTCCAGGCCATCACGGTCCCGCAGATGGAGGCGATGAACGCCGCCCAGATCGCAGCCGTCGTGTCGGCCTACGAGGGATATTGAGCGTCGATTTCGGCTGAACGGCTAACCTTGGCGCAGGCGCAAGCCGTCGACGAAGACGTCGACCATCCGCAGGGCCACCGGCTGCCAATCGCCCGAACCCGGCGAATAATAGATGCCCACGAGCGTCCGAAGCAGGTCTTCGGGCGGGACATCGCCGCGGATCTCGCCGGCCTTCACCGCACGATCGAGCAGCAGTCTGACCGCATTGATCATGCGGTCATAGGAGTAGACCTTGAGCTCCGATGAGCCGACCGTCGCCAGTTGCAGCGCCTCGATCATCCCCTTCTTGGTGGCCACCAGCCTGACATTCGCCTGGAGCCACTTCTTCAGCGCCTCGACGGGCTCGTTGTTGAGGGCAAGCTGCTCTGCAAGCTCTCCGAGAAGATCGACCTCATGGCGATAGACCGCCTCGAACAGAGCCTCGCGCGTCGGGAAATGCCGGTAGAGCGTGCCGATGCCGAGCCCGGCCTTGCGGGCCACGGCTTCCAGGCTGGCCTGGGTGCCGCCGGCGCTGAAAATCTCCGTTGCCGCCTCCAGAAGGCGCTCGCGGTTCCGGATCGAGTCGGCGCGCACCCGCCGTGTTGCTTTCCCGTGTTCTTGTTCCATCTGACTTAAGCTGAATATTGCCTCTTGCTAAACGGAGGCACCCTCCGTATAAATAACACAGCCGAGCCGCGAAGAATACGCCGATCGGTGAAAGCGGCGGCCAGACCCTGCTTTCGGCCCGCGCATTTCCCCGCCGGGGCCACCGGCGCCTGATCCTTACAACACAATCACTGAATGGAGTATCACATGTCACTCTCCATCAGCCTCACCATCAACGGTCAGCCGCGCACAATTGCGCTCGACGACCCGCGTGTGACGCTGCTCGACCTCCTGCGCGAGCGGCTTGACCTGACGGGCACGAAGAAAGGCTGCGACCGGGGCCAGTGCGGTGCCTGTACCGTGCTCGTCGATGGACGGCGCATCAATTCCTGTCTCTCGCTTGCCGCCAGCCTCGATGGCGCCGACGTCCAGACGATCGAGGGCCTGGCCGATGGCGACGCCCTCCACCCGGTCCAGGCAGCCTTCATCGAGGCGGACGGCTTCCAGTGCGGCTACTGCACGCCCGGCCAGATCATGAGCGCGATCGGCCTGATCAAGGAAGGCCACGCCAGCGGCGATCCGGAGCGTGTCCGCGAACTCATGAGCGGAAACATCTGTCGATGCGGCGCCTACCAGGGGATCACCGAAGCGGTCCTGGAGGCGCAGAAGGTTATGTCCGATAAAAAGGGGAGGAATGCCGCATGAACCGCTTCGATTTCATCGCTCCTCGAAACATTTCCGAGGCCGTGGCCGCCGCTGCCGAGCCGGGCTCGGCCTATCTCGCCGCCGGCACAAACCTTCTCGATCTGATGAAGATAGGGGTATCGCGGCCCGTGCGTCTGATCGACATCACCAGGCTGCCCGGCCTCGACCGGATCGAGTGGCAGCCGGACGGAGGCGTCCGAATCGGCGCCATGGTGCGCAACTCCGACCTCGCTTACGATCCACGTTTTGCCAGGACCTTTCCGGCTGTCGCCGAGGCTCTGCTCTCGGGCGCCTCGGCGCAGTTGCGCAATGCAGCCACCGTCGGCGGCAACCTGATGCAGCGCACCCGCTGCGCCTATTTCCAGGACACCGCCAGCGCCTGCAACCGCCGCGTCCCAGGCTCCGGCTGCGACGCACTCCACGGCGAGAACCGTCTCCACGCCGTTGTCGGCTGGAGCGAGCACTGTATCGCCACGCACCCATCCGATTTCTGCGTGCCCCTGACCGCGCTCGACGCCGTGGTCGAACTGGAGGGGCCTCAGGGGAAACGCGAGATCCCGCTCGAGGATTTCCACAGACTGCCGGGCGATACACCGGAGCAGGAAACTGCACTCGCACCCGCAGAGCTGATCGTTGCGCTTCGGCTCCCGGCGGAGGCGACACGGTTTGCCGCCAACGCCCGCTATCTGAAACTGCGCGAACGCACGTCCTATGCCTTTGCCGTGGTCTCGGCGGCGGCAGCCCTGGAAATCAACGACGGCGTCATCAGCAGTGCCCGTCTCGCGCTCGGCGCCATTGCCGCCAAGCCATGGCGCGCACGAGAGGCGGAAGCCTCGCTGGCAGGGGCCGAGCCGACGCTTGAGGCCTTCACCCGGGCCGCCGGGATCGCGCTCGCCGACGCAAGACCCTCGGGCGACAATGCCTTCAAGATCGAACTGGCGCGCCGCATCGCCGTGCGGGCGCTGATCCTTGCAGCCGAGGGGACGCCGGAGGTCATGCCTGCCCTCCCCGCCTCGCCCTTCTCAACAACGCCGGGAGCGAGCCATGTCGCTTGATGCACCATCCACGAATGCCCGCTACGGCTCCAATGCCGGCCAGCCGCTGACGCGCCGCGACGGCGTGCTCAAGGTCACCGGCCGCGCCACCTACGCCGCCGACAATCATCCGGACGGCATGCTCTATGCCGTGACGGCCGTCAGCAGGATCGCCCGCGGCCGGGTGACCTCGCTCGACGTCGAGGCCGCCAAGGCCCATCCCGGCGTGGTCGAGGTCATGACGCCGGCCAGCCGGCCGCCGCTCGCCCATGATCCGGACGAAAAGATGCCGCCCTTCGGTTTCCGCATCGAGGTGCTGCAGGACAGTACCGTCCGCTACGCCAACCAGCCGATTGCGCTGGTCATTGCCGAAACGCTCGAAGCGGCAACCGAAGGCGCTGCATTGCTCAACCCGCAGTACGAGGCCGATGCCCCCCGGACCGGCATTGATGATGGCCTTCGCTTCGATCCCCCCGCCGTCGGTGTCGGCGGCCCACCAAAGGCCACCTTCGGCGATGTCGAAGCCGGGCTTGCAAATGCGGCTCAGGTTCTGGAGCGGGACTACGTCACCCCGGCGCAATACCACAACGCCATGGAACCCCATGCCGTCGTCGCCGAATGGGACGGCGACCATGTGATGCTCGACATGCCCAACCAGGCGCTGGCGATGAGCTGCGCGTCCTACGCCACCTATTTCGGCATCCCGCCGGAGAACGTCACGATCCGCTCGCCCTTCCTGGGTGGCGGCTTCGGGTCGAAGGCTATCATCAACGGGCCGCAGATCCTGGCGATCCTGGCGGCGCGGACATTGAAGCAGCCGGTCAAGCTCGTCCTCAGCCGGGCCCAGATGTACGGACCCGTCGGCCATCGCGGCGCCACCTGGCAGAAGCTGCGCATCGGCCTGGACAAGGACGGACACCTGACGGCGCTTCACCACAAGTCGATCTCCGCGACATCTTCTTTCGATGACTTTCTGGAGCCGGCCGCGAACGCCTCGACGCATCTCTACGCCAGCCCGGCACTGCTGTCGGAACACGAGGGCATCCGGCTCGATACCGGCACGCCCGGCCCCATGCGGGCACCGGGCGAGGCATCCGGATCGGCAGCACTGGAAGTCGCCATCGACGAGGCGGCGGACGCCTGCGGAATGGACCCGCTGGATTTCCGCCTGCACAACTATGCCGTGACCGAGCCGGGCAGCGGAAGGCCTTTCTCTTCCAAGGCGCTGCGCGAATGCTATGCCGAGGGCGCGAAGCGTTTCGGCTGGGCCGGCCGGCCTCTCGCCTGCCGCCAGATGCGTGACAAGAACGGTTTCCTGGTCGGCTGGGGCATGGGCACCGCCCTCTTCCCCTGCCCGCACTTCCCGGCGGAAGCGCGCGCCACGCTCCGAGCCGACGGTACGGCCCTGGTGGAGACGGCCGGCGCCGACATGGGCCAAGGCGCCTGGACGGCGCTGGCGCAGATCGCGGCGGAAGCGCTTGGCCTCGATCCGGAACAGGTCGAGCTTCACTCGGGGATTTCCACGCTTCCGGACGGTGGGATCGCCGGTGGCTCCGGCCACACGGCAAGCGCCGGGCTGGCGCTCAACAACGCCGGCAAGGACGCCATTGCCCAGCTTTCGGAGCTTGCCACCAATGATCCGGCCTCGCCACTTTTCGGGGCCGGCAACATCGGGGTGGAAGCACGGGCCGGAAGGCTCTACCGGCGGGACGACGAGACGCGCAGCGAAAGCTATGCGGAGATTCTGGCCCGGGCAGGCCGGCGGGAGATCGTCGGAACGGCCAAGGCCTCCCGCGATCCGGCGGCAGCAGAAGCGCACGCCATGTTCTCGCACGGCGCCGTCTTCGCCGAGGTGAAGGTCGATCCGGATCTCGGGCAGATCCGCGTGACGCGGCTGGTCGGAGCCTTTGCCGCGGGCCGGATCATCAATCCGCGGCTCGTCGAAAGCCAGTATTTCGGCGGCATGATTTGGGGCGTCTCCTTCGCCCTGCACGAGGAGACGATCATCGACCGCCGAACCGGCCGGATCATGAACGCGGATCTGGCCGAGTACCATGTGCCCATCAATGCGGACATTCCGTCGCTGGAGGCGATCCTCATCCCGGAGAACGATCCCTTCGTGAATGCCATCGGCGTCAAGGGTGTCGGCGAGATCGGCATCACCGGGACGGTCGGGGCGATTGCCAATGCCATCTGGCACGCCACGGGTGTTCGGGTGCGGAAGTTCCCGGTCCGGCTTGAAGACATCATCGGCTGAGCTCGCTCTGGAATGGCCGGCGGACCGTCATCCGTCGGCCATTTCCACCCCGTCGACGACAGAGGTGGAAGGGGCGAGATCTCCCCAAGGCTTTCTGCTGGACTCGTGCAGGATTGTCCGCTAGCTTGATTAAACGATTAATCACCATCAAGCAGCAATCCCTTGGCCAATCCTCGCCCCGGCCCGACGCTCACCATGATCGCAACCGCGCTCAACGTATCGGCGGCGACGGTATCGAATGCGCTGGCCGGCAAGGGTCGCATCTCGGCAGAACTGATTGACCGGATCCGGGCGAAGGCGGACGAGCTGGGCTATGTCCCGAGCTCCGCCGCCCGCGCGCTCCGCACGGGGCACACCCGGGTGCTCGGTCTGGTGCTGCCGGACATTTCCAACCCTCTTTTCCCGCAGATCGCCCAGGCGATCGAATATGCCGCAAGTGCCTCCGGCTACGGCGTGCTGATCGCCGACTCCCGCGGCAGCGTCGCGATGCAGACGGAAGCGATCAACCGGCTCATCGAGCGCGACGTGGACGGAATCGTCATCATTCCACGGCTCGGCACCCGCATCGTCGACATCGGCCGGCCGCTCGCTGTCATCGACAGCCCATCCACGCCCAACAGCACCGTCTCCGCCGATCATTGGCAGGGCGGGCAGCTGGTGATGGAGCATCTGGCGGCACTGGGGCATCGCAGCTTCGTCCTGATCGGCAACAACCCTGCCTCGAACGTCCAGAACGACCGCATCGGCGGTATGAAATCCCGGGTGCCTGCCGGTGGCAAGGCCGAGATCCTCTGGATCGAGCAGCACGAACAGGCCCATGGCAAGGCAAGTCCCCTGCGCCTGGCGGAGAAGGTCGAGAGGGGCGCCACCGCCTTTGCAGCCGTCTCCGACCTTCATGCCCTGCGCGCCCTGACGGAGCTGCAGAATGCCGGCATCTCCGTTCCAGGCCGCGCCAGCGTTGCCGGCTTCGACGATCTTGCCTGGTCGGCGATGATCACGCCGGCCCTCACCAGCGTCCGGATGGACGTTGCGACCATTGCCCGCATCGCCATCGACGCGCTGCTCTGCGCCATCGAGGCCGATACGGCTGCCGACGCCACCAGAGGCGTCGTGTCGGCCGAAACGACCAGTGTGCCGATGACGCTGGTGGCGCGCCAGACCACCGGCGTGCTGACAGCACCGACGCATCCAGAAAAAACCCCAGCAGGAGAACCCGCATGAACAAGCTATTCTACCTATCCGCTGCCGCGCTCGCCCTGGCCGCCGGTTCTGCGCAGGCGCAGGACAAGACGCTGACGATCTCCGTCTATGCATTCGCCCAGGACGAGTTCAAGGAGATCGTCTACGATCCCTTCGAGGCCCAGTGCGGTTGCAAGCTCGTCGTCGAGACCGGCAACAGTGTCGAGCGTCTGGCGAAGATGGAAGCCAACAAGGCCAACCCCGTCATCGACATGGCCGTCGTCTCCATGGCCGACGCGCTGTCGGCGGCTCGCTCGGACCTCACGGAGACGATCGACACCTCGAAGCTCTCCAACTACGACAAGCTCTACGACATCGCCAAGGATCCGAACGACGACGGCATGAGCGTCGGCTACACCTTCTACGCCACCTCCATCGCCTACCGCACCGACAAGGTTAAGATCGAGTCCTGGGCCGATCTCCTCAAGGACGATGTCGTGTCTCACGTCGCCTTCCCGAACGTCACCACCAACCAGGGCCCTCCGGCACTCTACATGCTCGGTCAGGCGCTCGGCGCCGACACACCGGACCTGAAGGCCGCCATCCAGGCCGTCGGCGAGAAGAAGGACGAGATCGTTACTTTCTACGTCAAGTCGTCCCAGCTGGTGCAGCTGATGCAGCAGGAGGAAATCTGGGCAGCCCCCATCGGCCGCTTCTCCTGGGCGCCCTTCACCAAGCTCGACCTGCCGATCGGCTGGGCGACGCCGAAGGAAGGCCAGACCGGCGGCATGAATGTCATGATCCTCGCCAAGGGCTCGAAGAACCAGGACCTGGCGCATGAGTTCATGGATTTCTGGCTGTCCACCGAAGTGCAGACCAAGCTTGCCGAAGCGCTCGTGGACAGCCCGGCCAACTCTGAAGTTGTGGTGTCGGATGAAGTCGCCGGCAACATCACCTACGGCGAAGAGACGGCGAAAAGCCTGAAGCTCATCCCGTCCGACGTGGCGCTCGACAACCGCGACGCCTGGCTTTCGGAATGGAATGCCAAGGTCGGCCAGTAACGACAAGGACGTCTTCGACGTCTGAACCCATGCCTCCCAAGGCGAAGGGCGCAGCCTGCGGATTTCGGTCCGGGCTGCGCCCGACTTGAACTCATTCGAGGGTTGAAGATAAATGTTTCAAAATCGGACGGAGGCTCTGGCCCTTGCGCTGCCAGCCGCCGTATTCGCAGCCCTCGTCTTCGTGGTGCCGGTCGTCCTGCTCCTGTCGGAGGGCTTCAAGTCCGCCGATCAGTGGACGCTCTCGGCCTATGTCGACTTCTTCTCGCAGCCGCTGAACCGGACGGTCTTCCTGCGCACCCTGAAGCTCGGCGCACTGGTGACACTCGCAGCCGCCGTGATCGGTTATGCGACGGCCTATGCCATCGTCTCCCTCCCTCCTGGCGCCAAGGGCAAGATGATCGGCCTCGTCGTGCTGCCGCTGATGATCTCGCCGGTGGCCCGCACCTACGCCTGGATCGTCATCCTCGGCCGCACCGGCATCGTCAACCAGGCGCTGATGACCGTCGGCCTGACCGACGAACCGTTCCGGATCCTCTTCACCGAGACGGCGGTCTTCATCGGACTGCTCCAGCTCTTCCTGCCGCTGATGGTCATCTCGCTGATCAGCGCCCTTGAAAACCTTCCCCGCGATGCGGTGCCTGCGGCCCGCGTCCTCGGCGCCAACTGGTTTCAGGTGTTCTGGAAGGTCATCCTGCCTCTGACGCGCGAAGGCCTCGTCGTCGGCGGCACGCTCGTCTTCACCGGCTCGATGACTGCCTATATCACGCCCGCCATCCTCGGCGGCTCCAAGGTCCTGATGCTCGAGACACTGCTCTACCAGCAGGTGACGGTCGCCAACAACTTCGTGTCGGCCAGCGTCATCGCCTTCATCCTGATCGTCATGAGCTTTGCCGCAAACATTCTCCTGAAGCGGATCGCGACCGCGAGGAACAGGACATGACCCAAAGACTATATGCCCCCATCATTCTCCTGCTGGTGATGATCTTCCTGATCGGCCCGTTCTTCATCATCGTCGCGGCCTCCTTCTCCGCCGGCGATACGCTGGCCTTCCCGCCGCAGGGTTTCTCGCTGAAGTG
This sequence comes from Pseudorhizobium marinum, assembly GCF_000705355.1. Taxonomy (NCBI): domain Bacteria; kingdom Pseudomonadati; phylum Pseudomonadota; class Alphaproteobacteria; order Hyphomicrobiales; family Rhizobiaceae; genus Pseudorhizobium; species Pseudorhizobium marinum. Next base: position 11,764 of record NZ_JMQK01000021.1, on the reverse strand, counting down.
GATCGCCAAGGTCTTCACCGTCGAGAGCTTCCGGCAGAGCTTTGCCGTCTCCATGTTCCTGGCCATCGGTGGCACCCTGACGGCCCTGCTGCTCGGCATCCCTGCTTCCTATGCAATGTCGCGCTACAAGCTGCCGCTGTCGGAAACCGTGCGCTTCCTGGTGTCGACGCCGATCATCGTCCCGGGGATCATCGTCGGCCTGGCGCTGCTGCGCTACTTCGTGATCCCGGTCGGCCTGTCGATCACGCTGGCGCTCTTCCTCGCTCATACGGCGCTGGTCCTGCCCTATGCCGTGCGCGTCGTCTCTGCGAGCCTCGCCAATCTTCGCTCCGACATGGAGGAGGCAGCCGTTCTTCTGGGCTCCTCGCGTCTCGGCGCCTTCTTCCGCGTGGTGCTGCCCAATATCCGCGGCGGCATCCTGGCCGCCTTCATCCTGGGTTTCGTGACGAGCTTCAACCAGGTGCCCGTCTCGCTCTTCCTCTCCGGACCGGGCGTGCGCACCCTGCCGATCGACATGCTGGGCTACATGGAGATCGTCTTCGATCCCTCGGTCGCGGCTCTCTCGGCGCTCCTCGCCTTCCTTTCAATCGGCATCGTCTTTGCCGCCGAACGCTTCCTAGGCTTTTCCCGCTATGTCTGACGCTTCCTTCCTCTCCCTCGACAAGCTGTCCCTCGCCTATGGCAAGACGGTCGCCGTCAAGGATCTCGACCTCGACATCCGCAAGGGCGAACTGCTTGCCCTGCTCGGCCCCTCCGGCTGCGGCAAGACGACGACCATGCGGGCCATCGCCGGCCTTATGACCCCGGTGTCGGGCCGCATCACTCTTGACGGCACGGACATCACCCGCGTGCCTGCCAACCGGCGCAACATCGGTCTCGTCTTCCAGTCCTATGCCCTTTTCCCGCACCTGACGGTGTTCGAAAACGTCGCCTTCGGGCTGAAGCTCCAAGGGATCGGTGGCGACGAGCTGACGCGGCGGGTCGATGCAGGCCTGAAGTCGGTCGGCCTCACCGCTTTCTCCGGAAGAAAGACGCCGGACCTTTCGGGCGGCCAGCAGCAGCGTGTCGCGCTGGCGCGTTCCATGGTCATGCAGCCGAAGGTGCTGATGCTCGACGAGCCGCTCTCCAACCTCGACGCCCGGCTGCGGCTGGAAATGCGCACGGAACTGCAGCGCATGCAGAAGGAGACAGGGGTAACGATGATCTTCGTCACCCACGATCAGGTCGAGGCGCTAGCGCTCGCCGACCGGATTGTCGTGATGCGCGACGGCGCCATCGAGCAGATCGGCACGCCGGAGGAGATCTACAACAATCCGGTCTCGAGCTTCGTCGCCGACTTCGTCGGCTTCGAGAACCTCTTTGCGATCCGCAATGGTAAGCTTGTCGCAGCAGGCGGCATCGAGCTTGATCCCGCCGGCCCGCTTCCGGACGCCGCCGGCCTCGCCTGGCGGCCCCGGGCGGTCTCTCTGGGGACCGGCCCCTTCACCGGCACCGTTCGCGGCGTCTCCTTTGCCGGCGGCACGCGGGAATATCTGCTGGAAAGCGGCTTCGGCAGCGTCAAGGCGGAAGCCGACGTAAGCCTTCCGGCCTATCCGCTGAACGCCGAGGTCGCCTTCGACATGCCGATATCCGCGGCAGCCCCTCTTCACCGGTTCGGATGACGCCATGTCCGTCTGGATCGATACCGACATGGGCTTCGACGATATCGCCGCGCTGATGGTCGTGCAGCACGCGGGCCTGGCGGTTGACGGGGTGTCGCTGGTTTTCGGCAATGCACCGCTCGATCAGGTGCGCGCCAATGCCGCCGGTGCGGCCCATGCCTTCGGCTGGAGCATGCCGATCTATGCGGGCCGCGACTGTCCGGTCATGGGCGGCCTCGAAACCGCCCAGGCCATCCTCGGCAATACGGGCATTCCGACGACCGGCCAAACACTGCCGCAGGCGGAAGATCGCGTTCAGGACGACGCCTTCAGCGCCCTCTGCCGCTGGCTCTGGACGGCACCGTCGCCACGCCGCATCCTGGCGCTCGGCCCGCTCACCAATCTTGCAGCACTCGTGCTGGCACGACCGGAACTGGCGCGCCGCATCGATGATCTGGTCTGGATGGGCGGCGGCCTGACGCGCGGAAACCATACCGCATCGGCCGAGTTCAATGCCTATGCCGATCCGGAAGCCGTCGCGATCGTCCTGGCACATGGCCTTCCCCTGCGCATGGTCGACCTCGACTTCTGCCGCCAGGTCCTCGCCGCGCCGGAAGACGTTCTGCCGGTTCGTGCGGCCGGCGGCCGCAATGCCGGGCTGATCGCCGATATGCTGGACGGCTTCATTGCCATTGCCACGAGCCGTGGTCGTCCGGCCATGGCGCTCTATGATGCGGTCGCCGCCGCAGCCTTCGCGAGGGAGGACCTCGTGGAATTCCAGCCGGCCAGTATCGAGATGGAATGCGCTGGCCACCTCACCCGCGGGCGCACGGTGGTCGAGACGCGCGAGACGCATGCAGCCTTCAACGGAAGCTTCGCCGCCCGTGGCGATGTGGATGAACTGCGTGCGCTCATCCTTGAGGCTCTACGTTCCGAGGCCGCCAGATGAACTTGGATTTGAATAATACAGACATCAATGATCCGGAATTGCGTGGCCGCGCGGTGGCTGCGGCACGCGGTGCGGCGGCGTTCGACCGGCTCATCATCAACGGCACCGTCGTCGACATGGTCACCGGTGAGCAGCGCCCCGCCGACATCGGCCTGGTCGGTCCGCTGATTGCCAGCGTCCATGAACGCGGCACCCGCTCCGACGCGGCCGATATTATCGATGCGGCCGGCGCCTTCGTCAGCCCCGGCCTGATCGACACTCATATGCACATCGAGAGCTCGATGGTGACGCCGGCGACCTACGCCGGGGCCATACTGCCGCGGGGCGTGACCACCATCGTCTGGGATCCGCATGAATTCGGCAATGTCCACGGTCTCGACGGCGTCCGCTATGCCGCGGAGGCGGCAAGATCCCTGCCGCTCCGGATAATCCTCCTGGCCCCGTCCTGCGTGCCCTCGGCTCCCGGACTGGAACTGAACGGCGCCGATTTCGATGCCGAGGCCGTGGCCGAGATGCTGCGCTGGCCGGAAGTCGGCGGCATCGCCGAGGTCATGAACATGCGCGGCGTCATCGACCGCGACCCGCGGATGAGCGCCATCGTCCAGGCGGGTCTCGCCTCGGGCAAGCTGATCTGCGGCCATGCCCGCAGCCTCGCCGGCGCCGACCTTGCCGCCTTTATGGCAGCCGGCATCACCTCCGACCATGAACTCGTCTCCGCCGACGACCTGATCGGGAAGTTGAGGGCGGGCCTGACGATCGAGCTGCGGGGGTCGCACGACCACCTGCTGCCCGAATTCGTCGAGGCCCTGAACACCCTCGGCCATCTGCCGCAGACCGTGACGCTCTGCACCGACGACGTCTTCCCGGATGATCTCTTTTCCTCCGGCGGTCTGGACGACGTGATCCGCAGGCTGGTGCGCTATGGAATGAAGGCGGAACGGGCGCTGCAGGCGGCAACGCTGAACGCGGCACGGCGCCTTGGCCGCGACGATCTCGGCCTCATCGCGCCCGGTCGCCGCGCCGACCTCGTGCTGTTTGCGGATCTGGTGGACCTGGAGGCCCTGCAGGTCATCGTCAATGGCGAGACCGTTGCCACAGGCGGCGCGATGTCCAGTATCCTACAGCCCACCGACAGCACTGCTCTCACGGGTTCGATGAAGCTCGCGCCGCTACAGTCGGACGACTTCAAGGTCAGGGCGACAGGGACGAAGGTGCGCATCGCCACGATCGACCAGCCGCGCTTCACCCGCTGGGGCGAGACAGAGGCCGATGTCGAGAATGGCTTCGTCGTTCCGCCCGCGGACACCACCATGATCGCCGTCGCGCATCGCCACGGCCGCGCCGACACCCACCCGCGTGTCGGCTTCCTCCGGGGATGGGGCGCATGGCGGGGAGCCTTTGCCACCACCGTATCGCACGACAGCCATAACCTCACGGTCTTCGGCGGCAACGTCGAGGACATGACCGTCGCGGCCAATGCCGTGATCGCCGCCGGCGGCGGCATGGCTGTCGCATCGAACGGCAAGGTCGATGTCCTCCTGCCCCTGCCGCTTTCGGGCCTCGTCTCCGAGGCGCCGCTCGCCGAGGTCGCCGACGGCTTCTCGACATTGCGAGCGGCAATGGATGGCATAGTCGACTGGCAGCCGCCCTATCTGATCTTCAAGGCCTGCTTCGGCGCGACGCTTGCCTGCAACGCCGGCCCGCATCAGACAGATCGCGGCATCGCCGATGTCACGACAGGAATCCTGATGGAAAGCCCGGTTCTCACATAGCCCCGGCGGAAGGAACCAACAGATGCAGCCGCATGATTTCTGGCAGGATCTCCATCCGCCCGCGAGCTTTCCAGGCGGCGCCAGCCATTCGGGCTTCTTCCCCGCCACCCTGCCAGACGAGCGCCAGATCAAGCTGCCGATCCGGCCGCTCTCCGACGGCCGGCATGCACTGGCCTCGCTGATCATCAACCAGGCGAGCTTCGCGGTGCAGGACGCCCTGGCGAAGGCCCTGGCGGAGAGGCTTCGCGCTTCCGATCCGGAGATTGTCGTCGGTCTTCCCACCCTCGGACTGACGCTCGCCAGTGCGGTGGCACGCGAACTCGGCCACAGCCGCTTCGTCGCCCTCGGCACCTCGCGCAAGTTCTGGTACCTCGATGATCTCTCCGTCCCGATGTCCTCGATCACCACCCCGGACCAGATCAAGCGGCTCTACATCGATCCGCGCATGCTGCCGCTTCTGGAGGGCCGCCGCATTGCGCTCATCGATGACGTGATCTCCAGCGGAAGCTCCATGCTGGCTGGCCTGCGCCTCCTGTCCTCCTGCGGCCTTGCCCCCATGGCGCTGGGGGTGGCGATGATCCAGACGGAGCGTTGGCGCCCTCGTCTGCAGGAAGAGTTCGCCTCTGCATCCAGCAAGGTGGCCGGCGTCTTCTCCACACCCTTGCTGGTGAAAACCCTGGACGGAGACTGGATTGCGGAAGAAGAATAACCCAGCTCCGCTGATTAGCCCCCCGCGAATGGCGCCACCCGACCTTATTCGGGCTCCGGCGATTGCGGCGCTACGCCCAGGGCCTCCTGGATCTGCCGGATCGTCAGGGGAGCGTCGGACCGCAGGATGATGTCTCCGGCCTTGCTGACCAGCACCGCCTCGAACTTGCCGGTTCCCCACTGGAGCTCCTGCCGGATTTTCTGGACCGGCAGAGATTGCGGATGGCCATTCACCAAGGCCGGTTCGTTGTCGGACGGAAGGCAGACGACCGCGATCTCCATCGCCCTCAGGGCGTCGCTGTCGAGCTTGAGCAGCTCCGTCTGCCAGCGGCGGACGGGAGCGAGGTTGTCCTCAAACAGGACAAGGGCATTCTTGTGCGGCACGACGTCGGCAACCGTCTCACCCTGTGATGGCGGTATGGCACCGAAAATTTCGACCAGTAGCGATTGCAGCATGGCTGTCTCCTCCTGCAGCTAAAACGGCCAAGGGAAGCGCGCGTTCCAGGCTCCAGACTACTTCAATGCGGTGATGCTGACACATGCAGATCCGTCAGCCGGATGCAGCCGCTTTGCATCGCTCGCGCTGGCCGTGCGCCAGGCCGAATATCTGCTCCAGGAGTTCCAGACGCTGCAGGCCATTTTCGGTTGCCACCGCCAGCAGCTCGCGGCCATCTTTGGTCTCGACCGGTCCATGCTTCCGCAGGGTGGAAAGCAGCTTGGCCGGAGGCTTGCCGGCAAAGCTGAAGGCAAGCGCTGCCGGCCCTCCCTGGACGCGCCGGATACGCAACTGCTGCGCAGCCCTCGTCACACGCGCCATGCGCAGCAGGATCTCGACGTCCGGCGGTATTTCTCCGAACCGATCGTCGAGCTCTTCTGCGAGATCATCGAGACCAGCCGCATCCGTGAGCTTGAGCAGCCTCGAATAGAGATTCATTCGCACGGCCGGATCTGGAACGTAGTCCTCCGGCAGGCGGCCGTCGATGCCGATGCTGATGTCGGGGCTTTCGAAGAGATCGATACGCTTCGGCCCTCGCCCCTCCACGGCAGCAGCCAGCATTCGCTGGTAAAGGCTCGTGCCGATGACCTTCACATGGCCCGCCTGGTCGTCACCCAGCAGATCGCCGGTTCCGCGCAGATCGAGGTCGTGCTGGCTGAGAGCGAGGCCTGCGCCCAGCCGGTCGTTCGCGACGAGAGCCGACAGCCGCGCCTTCGTCTGCTCGGCGAGCTCCGCATCCGCCGTCGTCAGCAGGTAGGCAATGCCCTGCGCACGGCTGCGCCCGACCCGGCCCCGAAGCTGATGAAGCTGGGCAAGACCGAAGCGATCCGCGTTCCAGATGAAGATCGTGTTGGCGCGGGGCACGTCGAGCCCGCTCTCGATGATGTTGGTGGAGAGCAGGACGTCGCCATCGCCATCCGCAAATCCCACCATGATGTCGTCCACCTCGGCGGCAGGCATCTTGCCGTGCGCCACCTTCAGCGAAAGCTCGGGCACGACCGACTCCAGTTCGCGCCGCACCGGCTCGATATCCTCGATCCGTGGCACCACGACGAAGGACTGCCCCCCGCGCCGCCGCTCTCGCAGCAGCGCGGTGCGCATCGCAGCCGGATCATAGGGAGTGAGGAAGGTGCGCACCGGCCTCCGCCTGGCCGGCGGCGTGTTCAAGAGGCTGACGTCCTGGATACCCACCAGTGCCTGCTGCAGGGTGCGGGGAATGGGCGTCGCGCTCATCGCCAGAACATGGAGGACCGGGGCGAGCGAGCGCATCTTTGCCTTGTCCCGGGCACCGAACTTGTGCTCCTCGTCGATGATCAGAAGCCCGAGGTTGTCGAATGTGGCATCCTTCGACAAAAGCGCCGAGGTGCCGATGACGATCTGGCTCTCCCCCTTCGCCATCTCGGCCTTGACCGCCTTTGCATCGGAAAGCGCAAGCAGCCGAGACAGCAGGGACACCTTGATGCCCGTGTTCTGGAACCGACGCTCGAAGCTCAGGAAGTGCTGTTTGGCAAGCACCGTGGTCGGCGCCAGGACCGCCACCTGGGCGCCGGCGATTGCAGCTGCCGCGGCGGCCCGCAGGGCCACCTCGGTCTTTCCGAACCCGACATCGCCGCAGATCAGCCGGTTCATCCGCCGTCCGGACGTCAGGTCGTCGAGAACAGCCTGTATGGCTGCCGTTTGATCCACGGTTTCCGCATAGGGGAAACGCGAGACGAAACGACTGAAGCGCACCCTGTCGGGCAGAAGCCTTGGCGCCTCTTGTGCCTCCCTCTCCTTGGCATAACTGACGAGTTGTCGCGCCGACGTCTGGATCTCGCGGAACACGGAGGCACGTTTCTTTCCCCAGGCATCCGTATGGAGCCTGTCGAGGGTAATGGCCTCCGGGGCGGAACCGTAGCGCCACAGGAGACCGAAGTCGTGCATCGGGACCAGTATCGAAGAACCGCCGTGATACTCCAGACGCGCAGCGTCCGACGGCACTCCCTCCACTTCAACGACTTCCAGGGCATGCAGGATCCCGACGCCGTGATCCTGATGAACGACGACATCGCCAATCTGAAGCTCCGGCTCCGCAAGAAGCGGCGCCGACACGGCAGCAGTGCCCGGTCTCTGATCAAGGCCGAAAATCTCGGCGGCAGCGATCACCACCAGATCATTTTCCTGGTCCAGGAAGCCCTTTTCCAATGCGAACGGGCCGGTCAGCAGGCGTCCGGGTTTGGCGCCGCTAACCTCATGCCAGTCGCCGACCTGCATGGCCTTCAGCGAAAGGCGCTCCTCCAGCCGCTGCAGCCAGCGCCGCAGGCGCCGATGCTGACCGGTCACCAGGACACGGCGCTTCTGCTTCAGCTGATCCGCCGCGAAGCCACCCGCGGCAGCCGCTCGCGTTTGCGGCCCGCCGAAGTCTGGCAGGCCCGCATCCGCCGGCAGTGAGAGGTCGCGCGTCTGATGCCGACGGAGGGACTTGCTCCATTCTGAATTGGAAAGATAGAGCGAACCGCCGCCGTTGTTGATGCCGGCGAGCATGCTCTGGGCTGACTTCGCCTCGGCAATGATGTCGAGATAGACGTCGAGGCGGTCCGCGACTTCCTGCGCCAGGATCACAGGCCCCGGCGGCAGAATGTCGAGCACGGGATGCAGGTGTTCGTAGTGACGACGCAGCCGTTGCTCCATCGCCAGATCGTCTCCCGGCGCCGCCGCCTCCGCGTCCTTCAGGATCAGCTCCGAGGCCGGGCCGAAGACCATTCTTGCCACCGTCTCGATCGTCCGCTGTGTCGTCGGGTCGTAGAACCGGAGCTCGTCGATGGTGCCGTCTTCGTCGAGCACGATCCGCATCGGCAGGTCACCGCCGGCCGGGTAAATCTCGACGAAATCCTCGCGCAGCGCGACTTCACCGGGCTCGTCGACCACGGAATCGACCAGATAGCCGGTTCTGGCCGTGAAGGCTTCAAACCTCGGTCGGTCGAAGAACGCTCCTGTTTCCAATTCGTAGGAAGCCTCATGGATGACGTCTGCCGGCGGGACACGCTGAAGCAGAGCATCGAGTGACGTCACCAGGATCCGGTTGTCTGTCTCACCGTCAAGCCAGACGCGCAGGGCGTCCATGCGCAAACCCATCACCTCGCGCGACGGCGATATCCGGTCGTAGGGAAGGCAGTCCCACGGGCGGAAGAGGACCACCTTGAGATCTTTTGCAATTGCCGTGAGCGCCGTCCAGACGGCAAGTGCAGACGATTCCGATCGTGCAACGAAGACCGGTGGCTTGGCACCCTCGCCGACCATCTGGAGCAGCCGCGAGGCGACCAGAGATGCCGGGGCGACGAGGATGTGGTTCGCAAGATCGGCTTCAGGATGGGGCTGACTGCGTTGTGAAGAACCTGCTGGCAAGAATACCTCGTACAAGAACAGCAGGTTCGATCATCGGCCCCACTCGATACGTCGGCAGCACTAATTTCCGGGGAGGAGAAAGGTTCCTGGACGGCCACCCGACTGCGCGATCAGCTCTCTCTAAAAAAGGCGCACCGAACGTGCGAGGCGGCCGACCGAGCGGAACAATACACCAGCTGCCCTGTTCGGCGCCTCTCAGACAGATGGGGCAAACAGATGGGAATGCGGAATGACCGGTGACGATATGCTTCGCGTGAACTTCGAGACGACTTGGGACCCCGCCGTCACGGCAGTTGCGCGCAACACAACGCTTGTGACGGTGGATGGACCTGCAAGTGGCTTCGATTTCCTGACGAACAAATGGCCCGGCGCGCGCGGGGTTGCTTTTGCCAAGGCACGGCGCGCGGCGATGGGAGCGATGTCCGGAACCGTCTCTGCCGGGGATGCACGCAGGGCATTCATCCTGGCCTGCGAGGATGCGGGGTGTCTCGTCCGCAGCGAGTGAGGCAATGCTGCCGCAAGAGCCGGACACAGCGAAGCGGCAAACGCTGCGGACATTTGCCCGCGTGCCTTTTACCCTGTCACACGACGGTCGCGCCTGTTATACCGTTGATCTTTCCACAACCCGGCGGAGGGATCCTTCCTCGGGGCGGACAAACACTCTCACTGTCACTCGGATCATTGGATGACGATATTTTCCGTCCGGCACGTCACCTCCTATCGCTACAGGAGGCCGGTCGAGTTCGGCTTGCACCGGCTGCTTTTCCGGCCGCGCGACAGTTTCGACCAGAGGCTTCTCAGCGCACACCTGGATGTCCGGCCGAGGCCTGATCATGTCCGGTGGATCCACGACGTCTTCGGCAACTGCATCGCCCTGGTGACCGTCTCCGGATCTGCCCGCGAACTGCGCTTCGAGACCAATATTTCACTGGATCACACGCCGCAGGTCGCGGTGGATTTCCAGATCGACGACGAAGCGCGCACCTTCCCCTTCGCCTATGATCCCGAAGAAGCCTTCGATCTGCAAAGGACCATGCAGCGGCACTATCCCGATCCGGACGACGAGGTCGGAAAATGGGCAAGGCGGTTTACCCGCATCGGCCAGCCGACCGAAACCGGGCATCTTCTCATGACCCTCTGCAACGCCATCCACGAAAGCTTCACCTACGCACGGCGTTCGGAGCACGGCACGCAGGCGCCGCTGGAAACACTGGCGCTCCGCCGAGGGACCTGCCGGGACTTTGCGCTGCTGATGATGGAAGCGGTGCGTTCGCTGGGCCTCGTGGCACGCTTCGTCACGGGCTATATCTATGTTCCGGATCGCGACGGCTCGATCACCCTCGGCGGCGGTTCGACCCATGCCTGGTGTCAGGTCTATTTGCCCGGCGCCGGCTGGGTGGAATTCGACCCCACCAATGGCATCGTCGGCAACCGCGACCTGATCCGCGTCGGTGTGGCGCGCGACCCAAGCCAGGCAGTGCCGCTCTCCGGGAGTTATAACGGCGACGCATCCGACTTTGACAGCATGCACGTCCAGGTCAATGTGACGACCAACGAGGGTGCCGACCTTCTCCATGGCTGACGGAACCGCGGGCTAGCTTGCACGTTGCAGCTGAACGGGTATCTTTATCCTACTCTATTCACGAGGTGACAGTTGATGAAGATCCGTGCGGGCTTTCGCATAGGCTATGAATGCCAGTTCGACACGCCGATGCTGCTGGTCCTCGGCATCCACCCGTCCCGCCAGGGCGATCTTCTCACGGAACAGGTGCTGCAATTCGACCCTCCGGTCGAGGCACGCGACTATGTCGACGGGTTCGGCAATGACTGCTGCCGGATCGTCGCACCGGCGGGGCTGATCACGATCTCGACGGAGTTCGAGATCGAGGACGACGGCCTGCCGGATCCGATGCCGGTTGATGCCATACAGCATCCGATCAACGACCTGCCGGACGAGATTCTGGTCTATCTGCTGGGCAGCCGCTATTGCGATACGGACAAGCTCGCCGATTTTGCCTGGCAGACGTTTTCATCCACCCCATTGGGCTGGCCGCGAGTGAAAGCCATTCTGGACTTCGCCCACAACCAGATCGCCTTCGACTACATGAAGGCGGATGCGACGCGTACGGCGTTCGGCGGGTTTAACGATCGCACCGGCGTCTGCCGGGATTACGCCCATCTGGCGATCACCCTCTGCCGCTGCATGAACATCCCCGCCCGCTATTGCACAGGCTACCTCGGCGATATCGGCGTGCCCAAGGATACAAATCCTATGGATTTCAGCGCCTGGTTCCAGGTCTACCTGGGTGGCGCGTGGCACACCGTCGACGCTCGGCACAACAAGCCCCGCATCGGCCGCATCCTGATGGCGACAGGGAGGGACGCCACAGACGTCGCCCTTTCCACCGCCTTTGGCCCGGCCCTGCTGCGCGAGTTCGTGGTGACGACGGACGAGATCGCTTAAGGCAGATTGTCAAAGCACGAGGTGCAGCGGGCGGCAAGAAAGCCGCCCGCATCCCTATTCAGACCGCCGCGCGCTTGTCGCGCCGGCCGAGCCGCTCCAACAGATAATCCACCTCCGCCCGCGCCGTCGCAGACAATGCCATGCCCGGCTTGCGCTGCGCGTCCGAGGCAATCACGCCGCGCCGCATCAGCACGTGCTTGCGCACCGCAAGACCAATGCCGAGCTGCTGCTCGTAGCGGATCAGCGGCAGATGAGCGTCGAAGAGATCGTGCGCCTCCTCGCGGCTCCCCTGCGCAAAGAGATCGACCAGCTCCACCAGCATGTCCGGGAAGCCGTAGCCGGTCATGGCGC
>NZ_JMQK01000020.1:0-83992 GCF_000705355.1 Pseudorhizobium marinum | reverse complement strand
ACGTCGTCGCCGACGGCCTCGACCGCCTGGCCAAAATAATCGACGATCTGCTCGTCGGTCCGAAGCGACAGTGTCGGCGCGATCATCACGCCGGCCGCCCCCATGTCCATGGCACTGCGGGAAAGCGAGCGCATCGCCGCAAGGCCGGGTGCCGAGACGCCGACGATCACCGGGATCTTCGAGCGTCCGACCACCTGCTGGATGATCGCCCGACTCTCCTCCGGCTCAAGCTTGGGCGCTTCGCCCATGATGCCGAGGATGGTGATGCCGGTGCAGCCGCTCTCCTGGTAGAAGTCCGTCAGCCGGTCGAGCGAGACAATGTCGATCGTGCCGTCCGGCAGGAAGGGCGTGGTGGCGATGGCGTAGACGCCCTTGGATGTGACGCTGAATGTCATTCTTTTTGTTCCTTCTCAGATGTATTGCGTGAAGTCCCTGCTGCCCGGCAATGAACGCCGCAGCGCGCCGGCTAGGTGTCGAGCTGTCAGCCCTTGGTGATCCCTTGTCCCTTGCGAAACTCTTCGACGGTCGGTGTCCGGACCTCGAACTGGTCCTGCGTGCGCGCATAGCGGAAGCCGCCGAGCCGCCCGACGGCATCCATCAGGACCTGGTCGACGTGCAGGTTATCGGTGTTGACGGCATCACGGCGGATGAAGACGCCCAGGACTTCGCCGATGATGATCTCCCGCGCCGGCCCGACCTCGAGCGTCGTATGAAGACGGCATTCGAGTGCGGCGGGTGCCGCGAGAATACGGGGGCTTTGCACCATCTCGCCCGGCACGGTCGCCAGCCCCGCCTCCTGCAGTTCGTCGACCTCGGGACCGAACTTGATGGCGCAGATCTCCATCTGGTTCACGAGCCCCGTGTCGATGATATGGACGGTGAAATCGCCGGTCTCGCGGATGTTGCGGGCGGTATCCTTGAAGCTCCTGTCCGCTTGGTTCTCGACCCCGATCGCCACCATGGCCGGATCATGCGTCAGCACGTTGAAGAAGCTGAACGGACCGGCGTTCGCTTGCCCGGCCTTGCTCACCGAGGTGACCAGAGCGATGGGTCGCGGCACGACGGTGCCGATCAGCAGCTTGTAGCGCTCCCGCTCGTTCAGTTCTGCAAAATCGAAATGGGTGTGACCGATGTCATCCTTCATCGCGCAAACTCCCCTCAGAGCCGGTCTGCAGGCCCGAAGCCTGGAAATCCGACAGCGCCCTTCGCATCTCGGAAATGAAGGCATGCTGCAGTCGCGAGCGCGGCACCCCCTTGCGGGTGATCAGCACCGCCGGCACTTCGATCGGCGGCAGGAAGGACCGCTCGACAATCCCGATCGACCGGTTGAAGGCAGCTGTATAGGGATCGATGACGGCGGTGCCGATGCCGGCGGTCACCAGCACGGCAGCCGTGGCGCAGTAGCGCACTTCCACCCGCGGATTATAGGGCGCGCCATCGCGCTCGAAAGCGGCACGCACCATCTGACCCAGCCGCGATTCAATCTCCAGCCCGATGAAGTCGCCCCTGGAAAGCGTCTGGGCGCTCACCGTGCTCTCCACGGACTTCTCCGTCTTCGGCAGGACGGCGACCATATGGGTCCGGGCGATGACTTCTATGTTGACGGCGAGATGTCGCTCCAGCCCGAGCGCCAGGCCGATGTCGGCGTTGCCGCTCTGCACCGCCTCCACAACATGCTCGAGCCGCCGCACGTCGTAGGCGACCGACACGCCCTTCCTGTCCTTCAGGAACCGCCGCATGGCAAGCGGCGCGACCGTGTGACCAAGCGGCGGGGTCGAGATCACCCGCAGCCGCCCGGAAATGCCCTGGCGCATGTCCTGCGCCCGCGAGGCAAAGCCCCGCAACAGTCCGAACACCGGCTTGATGTCCTCGTGCAGCGCCACCGCCTCCTCCGTCGGCTGCAGCCGCCGGTGCAGCCGCTCGAAGAGCGTGACGCCGGTCTGGGCTTCCAGCTGGCGAATTCCGTTGGAAACGGCGGGCTGCGAGATGCCGAGCTGTTCGGCCGCTTCCACGGTCGTGCCGGAGCGCATCATCGCGTCGAAGATCTCCAGCAAGCGTAGGGAAATCTCCGGCTTGGGAGGTGAACCGCTCATGCCGAACCGGTCACCAGATTGCCGAAGGCCATGGCAACCGCAGCCTGCGTCGGATCGATGATGGCAACGCCCGTCTCGTCCTCGAGCCGCCGGCGGTGCCCGGACATGCCGGCACATCCCAGCACGATCGCGCCTGCGCCGAGCGTCTTCAGCTTTCCGGCCGCCCGCAGCAGCAGCCCGTAGCTTTCCTCGCCATGTCCGCTTTCCGCCACGCTGACGGAGCCTTCGAGCGCCACCTCACCGGCAAGCCGCTGATCGACGCCCAGACGCCGCAGATTGCGCAGATGCCGGGGAATGGAGCCTTCCGCCACCGCAATCACGCCGAAGAGGTCAGCCAAGGCGAGTGCCGAGAGGACGCCGGCGTCCTGGATGCCATAGACCGGACGGCGGGTGATGGAGCGGGCGAGATCGAGGCCGGGCTGGGAGTAGCAGGCGAGCACATAGGCCGCCGCATCCGGCCGTGCCTCGATCACCGCCGCCGTGTGGAGCGCCGCCTCGTCGACATGCCGTTGGGTGACGACGCCGGGAGGTCCATGCTTGATCGTCACGCATTCGATCGCGGGCCCGCCGGCGAAGGAGAAGCCGGACAGCGCCTGGCGCAGTCCCTCGGTGACGGTTTCCGAGCTATTGGGATTGATGACGAGGATGGGACCCGATGCGGCACTGGTCACGGTGCAATCTCCTTGCCGTAGGTCGCCGCCACCGCGAATTCGACGGCGCGATGGCCGGGCATGGCGCCGGTGTCGACGGGCTTGCGGGCGATGAAACGGCCCTCGCCCCGACCGGCCTTCAGTTCGCCCTTTTCCACCACGGTGCGGCCGTGGTTCATGACGAGTTCCGGCCAGCCGGTGATCTCCATGCCCTCAAACGGGCTGTAGTCCATGTTGTCGTGCTGCGCCTCGAGGGTGACGGTGCGCTTCTCGTCCGGGTTCCAGATCGCGATGTCGGCATCGAAGCCAGGCACGATGGCGCCCTTGCGGTCGAGACCGAAGACCCGGGCGGCATTGGTACTGGAGAGACGCACGAAGTCTCCGAGCGTGATCTTGCCCTTCGCCACGCCCTCGGAAAACAGATAGGGAAGCCGCATGGCGATTCCCGGCATGCCGTTGGCGATCTTCGGATAGGGCGCATCCGCCCCGTTCAGGAACTTGCCCGTGGCATCGGCGCGATAGGGCGCGTGATCCGACGAGACGCTTTCGAAGGTGCCGGCGCGGATATGCTGCCACAGCCCCTGCTGCGTCGCGTGATCGCGCAGCGGCGGCGAGCAGATGTATTTGGCACCTTCCATTCCGGGACGGTCGAGATCGTCGCGGGTCAGGGCGAGATACTGCGGACAGGTCTCGGCAAAGAGCTTCGTGCCGGCGAGCTTTTCCCGGCGCACGATCTCGGCGCCGCCGCGCGTCGAAACATGCACGATGAAGAGCGCCGCATCCACGAGCTTGGCAAGCGAGACCGCCCGATGGATCGCCTCCTCCTCGGCAAGCTCCGGACGGCTGAGCGCGTGATACTTGGGCTCAGTCAGGCCGGCGGCGGCGAAGCGCCGGTTCATCCATTTGACCATCTCGTTGTTTTCCGCATGCACCATGGTCAGCGCGCCATGCGTCTTGGCGATCGTCAGGATGTCGAGCATGCCGGCATCGCCGATGTTCATGAGGTCGTAGGTCATGAACACCTTGAAGGAGGTGATGCCGCGGGCAAAGACCCCCGGCAATTCCTCCAGCACGGCCGGCGACGGATCGGAGATGATCAGATGGTAGGAGTAGTCCAGCACCGAGTTCGGTGCCGCACGACCATCGTAGGTGGCGATGACATCGGCGATCGATTGCCCGCGATGCTGGGCGGCGAAGGGGATGAAGGTCGAATTGCCGCCGAAGGCTGCCGACACCGAACCGGAATAATAGTCGTCCGCCGTCATGACGCCCGAGGAGCTTTCCTGCGCGATATGGCAGTGCCCCTCGATGCCGCCCGGCATCACCAGTCTTCCCCCGGCATCGATCCGCCGCTCGCCGCCGGCGATGCGCTCGGCCACGGCGGCGATCACGCCGCCATTGATGCCGATGTCCGCCTTGAAGGTCTCGGACGGCGTGACGACGGTGCCGTCGTGGATGACTGTTTCGAACTGCATCATGCTTTCCCTGTCTCTCAGACTTCGACGATCGCTCCGGTCTGCGATGTTATGCGACCATAGTGCTCGACGCGACGGTGCCGCGCAAAGTCGAAGATCGTCGTCTTGCCGAAAGCGCATTTCTCGAAGTCGCAGTCGGCCCAGATCAGTTCGTCTTCCTCCGTCTCTGCGCGCGCCAGCACGAAGCCGTCCGGATCGACGATGATCGAGCCGCCGATCAGCGGATGCCCGTCCTCGAGCCCCGCCTTGGCGACGCCGACCACATAGGTGGCGTTCTGGTAGGCGCCCGACTGCAGCGAGAGGTCGGAGTGGAACAGCCGCTTCTCCAGGCCCTCGGCGTTCATCTGGCTGTTTACCGCCGGCGTGTTGTAGCCGATGGTGACGAGCTCGACGCCCTGCAGGCCCAGGCAGCGGTAGGTCTCCGGCCAGCGGCGATCGTTGCAGATCGCCATCCCCATGATGGCGCCCTCGTTGCGCCAGACGTTGAAGCCGAGGTCGCCCGGCTCGAAGTATCGCTTTTCCAGGTGCTGGAACGCCCGCTCCGTGTCGTATTCGTCGTGCCCGGGCAGATGCACCTTGCGGTATTTGCCGATGATCTCCGCCTTGCGGTTGGTGAGGATCGAGGTGTTGAAGCGGCGGCCTTCCGGGGTCAGCTCGGCGTAGCCGAACGTCATCGCCATTCCCAGCTCGCGGGCCCGCTCGAAGAGCGGCATGGTTGCGCCATTGGGCATCTCGCGCTCGAACCAGGTATCGACCTCGGTCCAGTCCGGCATGTACCAGCGTGGGAAGAAGGTGGTGAGCGCCAGTTCCGGATAGACGATGAGGCCGGCGCCTTTGTCGGCTGCCATGTTCATCAGGTCTATCATCCGCGCGACAACGGCTTCGCGGCTGTCCGCCTTCTGGATGGGGCCAAGTTGTGCACCGGCAATGATCATTCGCGTCATGGAACTGTCCTTCTGTTGTCCCCCGTCATGCCGCAAGCTTGCGCTGGAAGCGGCTGACGAGCCGCACCACGGGCCAGAGGATGACGAGATAGATGAGCGCCGCCAGAACCAGCGGCGAGGCGTTGTAGGTGATCGAGCGCGCCATGTTGGCGTTGTAGAGGAGCTCGGAGAGAGAGACGACCGAGGCGAGCGACGTCAGCTTCACCACCTCCACCGTGTTCGACAAAAGGTCTGGCAGGACGTTGCGGATCGCCTGAGGCAGTACCACCGAGGTCAGTGTCTGCGCCTTCGTCAGCCCCGTCGAGCGGGCGGCCTCCCACTGGCCCTTGCCGACGGAGAGGATGCCGGCCCGATAGACCTCCGCGTAGTAGGAGGAATTGTTGAGCAGGAAGGCGAGCGCCACCGCGGCGAACGGCGAGATCTCGACGCCCGCGAACGGCAGGCCCGAATAGATGAAGATCAAAAGAACGAGCGGCGGAAGCGCCCGGAAGATGTCGGTGAAGACGATGGACGGGATCCTGAGCCAGGCCCGCGGGCTGATGTTGGCGAGTGCCACCAGCAGCCCTCCGATTAATCCCAGCAGGATGACGGCGGCGCAGAGCTGTGCGGTCATCCACAGTCCCGACAGCATCAGCGGCAGGGTCTTTTGCATGATCGTCAGGTTGAAGAACTGGTCGGCAATGCTTTGCATGACTACCGCCCCCGCCGCATGTCCTGCCGGCGTTCGACCATTCGGGCCACGAACACCAGGGGCAGGAAGAGAATGAGATAGGCGATCGCCGCCATCGACAGCGGCGTGGCGCTGCCCGAGAAGCTCTGAGCGGTCGTCGCCGCCGACAGGATTTCCGAGACGCCGATGACCGAACCGAGCGCCGTCATCTTGGTGATCGCCAGAACCCGGTTGACGAGCGGCGGCATGGCAAGCCGCACCGCCTGCGGCAGCGCCACATAGATCAGCGTCCTGCTGAAGCCGAGCCCCGTGGAGATCCCGGCCTCCCACTGTCCCTTTTCGATCGAGGAGAAGCCGGCCCAGAAGATCTCTTCGGCGAAGGCGGCCAGCGTCAGCGCCAGCACGATGAACAGCACCATGGGGCCGGACAGCCGGATCCCTGCCCCCGGCAGGCCGAAGTAGAGGAGCAGGATCAGCACCAAAGGCGGCAGCGCCCGGAAGATGTCGGCAAAGCAGATGATGAAGAAGTTGAGGCCCCGGACCCGATAGGTGCGCAGGCAGGCAAGCGCGAGGCCGCCGGCGATCCCCGCGATGACCACCGCCAGTCCGAGCCAGATAGCCACCACCATGCCCGCCAGGATGTCGGGCAGGTACTGGGCCATCACGGTGGTGTTGAAGAAGGTCTGTAGGAAATTCTGCACTGCCGGTCACCGTCTCACGCGCGACAGGAAGGCGCGCGTCCGGTCGGCCTTCGGAGCGCCGAAGATCTCTTCAGGCGCGCCCTCCTCCACGATGAGGCCACCGTCCATGAAGACGACGCGGTCGGCGGTTTCGCGCGCAAACTCCATCTCGTGGCTGACGACCAGCATGGTCATGTCCTTCGACTTCAGGTCCTTCATCACCGCCAGCACCGAACCGACCAGCTCCGGATCGAGCGCCGAGGTCGGCTCGTCGAACAGTATGACGAGTGGATCGAGTGCCAGCGAGCGGGCGATCGCCACCCGCTGCTGCTGCCCGCCGGACAGTTCCGACGGCATGGCATCCGCTTTTTCAGCGAGACCCACCCTGTCCAGCATGTCTCTTGCCCGGGCATTCGCCTCCTCGGCCGACCGGCCGAGCGCCTTGCGCTGCGCCAGCGTCACGTTCTTCAGGACGCTCATGTGCGGATAGAGATGGAAGCCTTGGAAGACCATGCCGACCTTGAGGCGCATCTGGTCGAGATCGCGGCTGGTGCCGCTCATGATGTTGCGGCCGTCGAGGATGATGTCGCCTTCGGAAGGTTCTTCCAGGCGGTTGCAGCACCGCAGCAGGGTACTCTTTCCGGACCCTGAAGGCCCGATGATGAAGACGAGTTCGCCGCGGGCGACCTTGAGGTTGATGTCGCGCAGGATGAGATTGTCGCCGAAGCGCTTCTGCAGCGAAACGATCTCCAGCATGGGCCGGTTGTTCATGGGATACTCCTGCAGACGCCGGCGGCAGGGGATCTCCCTGCCACCGGTATCCCTGCTCAGTTCAGTTCGCAGGATGGCTGGTGATCGTCTTCGACGTAGCCTTCCAGCCCGGGAACGCCATAACCCTTGGAGGGCGTCACGATGGTGGTGCCGGCTGCCGGCACCACGCCGAACCACTTCTCCGAGAGCATCGCCATGGAGCCGTCGATCTTCAGGCATTCGAGGGCCTTGTCGATCAGGTTGCGGCCCTCCTCGTCGTCCTTGCGGAAGGCGAGGCCCCAGACGAGACCGGTCTGGATTTCATAGGACAGCTTGATCTGGGGATTCTGTTTGGCGGCCCAGGCCGCAACGGTCGCGCCGGCGAGATTGGCGTCTGCCCGGCCCGCGAGGACGGCGGCAACGGCGTCCGTATTGGTGCCGTAGCTTTCGACGGTCCAGCCGAATTCAGCCTCGCGCTCGCGCAGGTAGCTGTCATAGGCAGAGCCCTTGTTGACCGCGATCGTCTTGCCCTTGAGGTCGTCGAGCGAGGCGTATTCGGGAGCATCGGCCGGGACGACGAAGGCAAAGTTCGTGTCCATGAAGCCTTCAGTGAAGAGCAGGTTGGCGGCCCGCTCTGCATTCACTGTCACGGGAGCCGCAAGAAAATCGTAGGTCTTGGCCTGAAGTGCGGGGATGAGGCCCGAGAACTGTGCCGACGTCAGTTCGACCTCTTTTCCGAGCCGCTCGCCGATCAGGTTGACGAGGTCGACGTTGAACCCCTCGACCTTGCCGTCGAGGGTGGGCATGGCATGGGGTGCAAAAGTACCGTCCAGAGCAGTCTTGATGGTGCCTTCGGCATGTGCAGATGAGACGACGATAAATAGCGATAGTCCGGCAATGCCGGATTTCAACAGGGTCTTCATTTTCCGTTCTCCACTGGAAGTGCCGGTTTTCCGGCTTGTTATTCGGAGAATGATTTCACGCCCGACGCTGCACCGCAATATAATCTCGTATTATAAAACGTATTGAATTATTCGTTTTGCGAACTCCACATCGGGGCTTGAGACGGACCGCAGACACAGCCGTTCGTTGGAAAGCCAATGCTTTAGTCAAAAATCTCTCGCGCGCCTTTCACGCTGCGCGCTCCGCTGGTCGAAGTTGCAGCTTCGCCTCCTCCTCTTGCCTCCGCGGGAGCGCGGTGCAAAAACTGCGCCACGTTCAGCGAAAACAAGGACATGCAGACAATGGTGGATCGGACCGTCTATCTTAACGGCGAATGGCTCCCGCAAGCGGATGCAAAGGTTTCGGTCTTCGATCGAGGCTTCCTCTTTGCCGATGCGATCTACGAGGTGACCGCCGTGATCGACGGCAAGCTCATCGCCTATCCCGGCCATGCTGCCCGATTACGCCGATCGCTGGATGCTCTCGGCATTCCGATGCCGGTCGGTGATGGCGAGCTGCTGGCGCTGCACAAGGAAATAGCGCGCCGCAATACTATCCAGGAAGGCCTCATCTACCTGCAGATCTCCCGCGGCGCACAGGACCGCGACTTCGTCTTCCCGCAGGATCTTGCACCGACACTGGTCATGTTCACCCAGGCCAAGCGCGTTCTCGACAATCCGAAGTGGAAGACGGGTCTCTCGCTTCAAACCGTTCCGGAAGGCCGCTGGGCGCAGCGACAGATCAAGACGGTACAGCTCCTCTATTCCTCGCTGATGAAGACGGAGGCCGCGCGCAAGGGTTACGACGACGTCCTCTTCGTCGAGGACGGCTATATCACCGAGGCGAGTTCGGCCAACTTCCACATCATCACCACGGACGGCACTCTCGTGACCCGCGACCTGTCGAACGCGCTGCTGCACGGCATTACCCGCGGCTCGATTCTCGACCTCGCGCAGCGCGCTGGCCTGAAGGCAGAGGAACGGTCGTTCACGGTTGACGAAACCAGATCCGCCGCGGAAGCCTTCATCACCTCGGCATCGAGTTTCGTCATGCCGGTGGTAAGCCTCGATGGCCACAAGATCGGCGATGGCACCGTCGGCCCTACCAGCCGCCGCCTGCTGGAGATCTATATCGAGGACCAGTTGCAGCAGGGCGACGCCATCGCTCCTTGAGAAGAGCACCAATCCCGCCGCCCGTCATATACGCTGGCAAGGAACAGGGTCTTTGCTCGGTTCGTGATGTTGCACCTCAATATATCTTTATTTGTGGATATCTGCGAGCACAGATATATGTGAGCATCACAGGGATCGTCCTGCTTCTGGCGCCGATCCCGCCACCGGCCCCGGGTGGCCAGGAAAACAGCATGGAGACTGAAATGGATGAACTGCCCGCAGCGGTTGCCGAACACCTTCGGATGCCCGACCTCGAGGCCTTGCGCCCCAAAGCCTCGACCCACCGCCCGCGCATCCTCATCCTCTACGGGTCCCTGCGGGAGACGTCCTACAGCCGCCTTCTCGCGCAGGAGGCGCGGCGGCTGCTGGAGCACTTCGGCTGCGAGGTTCGCGTCTTCGACCCACGCGGCCTGCCGCTGCCCGACGAGGAGCCGGCCACGCATCCCAAGGTTCAGGAGCTTCGCTCCCTCTCCGAATGGTCCGAAGGACAGGTCTGGGTGAGCCCGGAACGGCATGGGGCCATGACGGGCATCATGAAGTGCCAGATCGACTGGATCCCGCTGGCCATCGGGTCCGTTCGCCCGACGCAGGGAAAGACGCTGGCGGTCATGCAGGTCTCCGGCGGCTCGCAGTCCTTCAATGCCATCAACCAGCTGCGGGTGCTGGGTCGATGGATGCGCATGATCACCGTTCCCAACCAGTCCTCCGTCGCCAAGGCCTTTCTCGAGTTCGATCAGGATGGCCGGATGAAGCCTTCGGCCTACTACGACCGCGTCGTCGACGTCTGCGAGGAGCTGGTGAAATTCACGCTTCTGACGAGAGATGCGTCTCCCTATCTCACCGACCGCTACAGCGAGCGCAAGGAGACGGCGGAGGAGCTGTCGAAGCGCGTCAACCTGCGCGAAGCTACCGGCTCCTGAGGCCACCAGTTTGGTGCGCAAAGCGTCGGCGACGAAATGGTCAGCCCACCAAGACTGGCGGCGGATCTGTTCAGCTTTTCCCGCGCGCAGCTAGAAAGTCTGCGATCGATGGCACGACATCCCGTGCCATCCGCCCTGCGCCGAGCAGCGTCGCGGATGCGGCGCCCGTCCAGTTGCCATATCCCGCCAGCCACAATCTCGGTTGCTTCAGGGATCTGCCGTTCTCGTTGGCCACACGTCCATCCTCGTCAAGCACGCCGAGGCCTTGAAGATGACCGAGCGCCGGCTTGAAACCGGTGCACCAGATGATCGCGTCGGCTGGTGTCGGGCTCCCGTCCTCCCACACCACCGAATTCTTTCCGATCGTTGCAAAAGGCCGGACCGACTGCAGACGCCCCTCGTCTCGAGCCTTCTTCACGGGAGGCACCATCACGATATCGCCGAGACTGCCGACGGAGGCGCCGTCATTGCCGAGCACCCTGGCATTGGCTCGTTCAAAGAGTACCCGTCCATCCACATCGTCCGGCAGGAACACCGGAAGCTGTGGCGTCACCCATGTGAGCTTTGCGACCTCGGACACTTCGGCTGCAATCTGCGCGCCTGAATTCCCGCCGCCAACGACGATGACGGACTTGCCGACGAGGTCGGCAGCCGAGCGATAGTAGGCGGAATGGAGCTGAATGCCTTCGAATGACCCCTGCCCCTCGTAGACCGGAACATAGGGCGCAGACCAGGTTCCCGTGGCGCTGACCACCACCTTGGCGTGGTAGGTTTCCCCGTCCGTGCAAACCTCCAGCCCGTCCGGTGTCTCGCGCACATCGCTGACCGTTACAGGTCTCTCGATCCGGAAACCGTACCTCTTTTCATAGCGGGCAAGATAATCCACCACATCGTCGCACCCCGGATACCGGGTGGGCGATGAGGAGGGCATCATCCAGCCGGGAAGCGAGCTATAGGATGCCGGTGAGAACAGGGTGAGCGAATCCCACCCATGGCGCCATGCTCCTCCGGCTTCGTCGGAGGCGTCGAGAAGGACGAAGTCCACCCCGGCTCGTCGAAGGTAATAGGCTGTCGCCAGCCCCGCCTGCCCTGCTCCGATGACGACGACATCATGCGGCTCTGCCACCGCGTTATCTCACTCCGCCGGCGCGCGTTCGAGCCTGCCACCGTAGAGCCGTCGCCCCATCCACAGGGCGAACTGGACAAGAATGATCAGGACAGGCACCTCCACAAGCGGTCCGATGACGGCCGCAAAGGCGACGGGCGAGGCCAGACCGAAGGCGGCGATGGCCACGGCAATGGCGAGCTCGAAGTTGTTGCCGGCAGCGGTGAAGGCGACAGCCGTCGTCCTCGGGTAGTCGGTACCGATGGCGCGCGCCATAAGGAAGCTGACGAAGAACATGATCAGGAAGTAGATCGTCAGGGGGATCGCGATCATCACGACATCGAACGGCAGGCGAACCACCTCGCCGCCCTTCAGGCTGAACATCGCGGCGATCGTGAACAGCAGCGCACCGAGCGTGATGGGGCTGATCGCG
The DNA here is from genome assembly GCF_000705355.1 of Pseudorhizobium marinum. Lineage (NCBI taxonomy): Bacteria > Pseudomonadati > Pseudomonadota > Alphaproteobacteria > Hyphomicrobiales > Rhizobiaceae > Pseudorhizobium > Pseudorhizobium marinum. Next base: position 72,158 of record NZ_JMQK01000020.1, on the reverse strand, counting down.
GGCAGGAACTTGGTTTCGTACCAGTCCGTGCCCTTGGTTCTCGTCAGGATGCGGCGCGAAAGGTATCCGGCCAGGAAGGGAATGCCGAGGTAGATCAGGACGGCTTCCGCGATCGTCCAGAAGGACACGTCGATGACGCTCCCTTCGAGACCGAACAGCGGCGGCAGGAAGGTCAGGAAGAACCAGGCGTAGACACTGAAGAAGAGGATCTGGAAGATCGAATTGAAGGCGACGAGGCCAGCCACATACTGGTTGTCGCCGCGCGCCAGCTGGTTCCAGACCAGCACCATCGCGATGCAGCGCGCCAGGCCGATCAGGATCAGCCCCGTCATGTATTCCGGATAGTCCCGCAGGAAGATGACCGCCAGCCCGAACATGAGGACCGGGCCGATGATCCAGTTCTGCAGGAGCGAGATCATCAGGATCTTCTTGTCGGAAAAGACCAGATGCAGCTCCTCGTAGCGCACCTTCGCGAGCGGTGGATACATCATCAGGATCAGGCCGATGCCGATCGGGATGTTCGTGCTGCCGATCGACAGGCTGTTCAGCCAGCCCGGGAAACCCTCGAACACCGTGCCCAGGATGAGCCCGAGCGCCATGGCGGCAAAGATCCAGACGGTCAGATATCGGTCCAGGAACGACAGGCGAAGCGACGCTTGGGCGGGCTGCATGGCAGGCTCCATTTCTGATTCAGTGGCATCCCCGAAGGGACAATGTCAGGACAGCCGGCGGCCCTGCGCATCGACAACGGCTTCACCGTCTTCCTTGGTGAAGGCGCCCCGTTGCGGTGCCGGCAGGAGATCGAGCACGGCCTCCGAAGGCCTGCAGAGCTTCACCCCCATCGGCGACACCACGATCGGCCGATTGATGAGGATCGGATGCTCCATCATCGCATCCAGAAGCTGATCGTCGCTGAGCGTCTGGTCCTGCAGCCCGAGTTCGGCAAAGGGCGTACCCTTTTCGCGCAGGAGCGCCCGCACGGAAATGCCCATGCGGCCGATCAACTGGATCAGCAGTTCACGACTTGGCGGCGTCTTCAGATACTCGACGACATGCGGCTCCAGGCCAGCATTGCGGATCATCGCAAGAGTATTGCGCGAGGTCCCGCAGTCCGGATTGTGGTAGATGATGATGTCAACGGGTGCCGTCATGCTACGTCGGGCCTCTTCATGGTGGAACCTTCCATCTCGCCGATTTCCTTGAGCTTCGCGCTCAGGCTCAGGCGCCCGAGGCTTTCCACGGGAAGTGCCGAAAAGGCCGCCAGACGAAGCTTCATGTAGCGGAGGGTTTGACCGAAGGCGAAATGCTTCTCGGTATCCGTCCCCTCCACGGCTGCCGGATCTTCAAGGCCCCAGTGCGCCGTCATCGGCTGGCCGGGCCAGGCCGGGCACGCTTCCCCAGCGGCATTATCACAGACGGTGAAGACGAAATCGAATTCGGGAGCACCTTCAGCGGCGAACTCGTCCCAGCTCTTGGACCGGAGTCCTTCGACCGGGTAGCCACGGCCTCGCAAGACGTCGATCGCCATCGGATGAACTTCCCCCTTCGGGTGGCTGCCCGCGGAATAGGCCTTGAACTTTCCGGCACCGTCCTTGTTCAGCACGCTCTCGGCAATGATCGAACGCGCAGAATTTCCGGTGCAGAGGAAAAGGACATTGAACGTGGTCTTGGTCATGACGACACCTTCTGTGGAGGGCAACAGGGAGTGAGTTGGGCAATCAGCGGCTCGCAGAGTTCAGCCTTTCCGCCGCAGCAGTCATTCACCAGGTAGAGAGTGAGATCCCGCAGAACGGCCAGCTCCGCGCGATAGATCATCAAGCGGCTACGGCGCTCTGCACGGATCAGTCCCGCACGCGCCAGCACGCTCAGATGCGACGACATCGTGTTCTGAGGCACGGCCAGCATCTTGGCCACGTCTCCGGCGGGAACGCCTTCCGGCTCGTGCCGCACGATAAGGTTGAAGGCCTGAAGCCTTGTGGGTTGCGCCAGTGCTGCCAGCGCGAGTATTGCTTTTTCCTGATCCATATATCTAGGATAATCGATATATCGGATTGGTCAAGTGCAATGAGATCTCTGGAGCAATCATCATTTCGGAGATGGCTTCGCCAACGTGCCGGAATACGATGCGCAGACCTGGGCAACCGGACCGCCACACCCGCAACGGGAAAACCAGTGGTTGACAGAAATACCAAAGTCCTCTATCAAGGGTTTATCGATATTTTCTTGCTGAGCTTTGTTTACCGCGCGATTAGCACCGCGTATCTGACGAACCCTCCCTTTAAAGCATCGTTATCACCATCCGCAGCGCTCACGCGCTACGGCCTTCTATATTGCTAAGAAAGGGTTCATCATGACCACTGGCACAGTAAAATGGTTCAATTCCACCAAGGGCTTCGGCTTTATTCAGCCTGACAACGGCGGCCCGGACGCTTTCGTCCACATCTCTGCCGTTGAACGCGCCGGCATGCGCGAAATCGTTGAAGGCCAGAAGATCGGCTACGACATGGAGCGCGACAACAAGTCGGGCAAGATGTCTGCCTGCAATCTCCAGGCTGCTTAATTGGGATCTGCTTTCCGCTGACCACGGATGTACTGGCAACGTCGAAAGCATGAGACCAAACGAGGTCAGGCAAATTGCCTGGCCTTTTTTTATGGCCGCACCTCCTCGCAGGTAGCCGGTGGAGTGGCGTTAGTCCCCGCTTTCTTCTCGCTCGCAGCTCGGCCGCACACCAAGGTGCCGCGCATCGCTGCGGGTGGCGCGTCTCCTCTCAAGGGACACCCTAGGTTCTCCAGCCGGACCTGGCTGACGACCATTGAACGACAAATGCCCCTGCGTTGCAGGGGCATTTGTCTCGTCGCTTGTGATCTTTTGATTGCGCTACGGTACGGAAGGCCTGATCTTCCAGTCAGTCCCAAGGCCCCATGGGCCCCGCCGTATGTAACGTCTTACGCGGCCGCCAGGGCCTTCTCGATATCCTGCATCGAATGGCCCGTCAGGTCCTTGTCGATTTCGCCGATGAGGACGTCCGACAACGACTTGTGGTAGCTCTTGCGCATCTCGCCGAGCGTACGCGGGGCTGCCACGATCACGAGGCTCTTGATCTTGCCCTCCAGCACATGCTTGTTCAGCATGTCCGTGACGCCACTGCCGAACCCGTCTTCGTCCTGCTGGCTGTCGTCCGGGTTTGCGGAACTGCTGGAATGGCGGCCACCGGAAGAGATTTTCGAGCCGTCGACATCGCCGGATGGCATTGCCTTGAGCCTGACGTTCGCCGCATCGCCTTCATTCTGAAACAGGCTGAGCTTTTCGCCATCTGCAACAGCAATGATCGTATTCTGGGGAAGCTGCATATCTGATCTCCATCGTCGGCACCGTCCGCTCAACCTTTTGGATGAACCGCTGCTTGTTTCGGCGCCTACAGTAATCCCGCGGCCGAAGATCGGTTCCGTTCGGTGATCATCAACCATGTTCGCCAGCGGCGGGGGTACCGTCAAACACCACCGGCCCGGCGCATCTCCGGCGTTCAGCCGAGCTCGAGCGTGGTGACGGCAAAGACACCGGCAAGCGAAGTCGCTGGAGGCTCGCCGCGATACATGCGTGCCGTCGTAAAACCGGGCCGGAAATCGAGCCCCTTCAGAAGGTCCGCAAAGCTGCCCTGGTGATCCGGTACATCGAGATAGACGGTGGAGCCCGCACGCGCGGATAGACAGGCGGCAAGGATCTCTTCTGCAAGCGCCTCGCTCGTCGCAAACAATGGTCCGATCTTCGCCCCATCTGCACAGTCGCGAAGCACCGCATAGCCCTCGATACGATCCTCCCGCTCAGCCACCACCGAAACACGAGGCGGCTGCAGCCAAAGGTCGAGAAACGGTTTTCTGGGTGCCGGGAAATACCGGCTGTCGAAGGCCTCGAGACCAGCCAGCTCGCCTGCTGACACATCACGGATATCTGCCCCCCCGTGAGAGCCCGGCCGGCGCCAGGCCCGACCAACGAACTGTGCGGTAGAGCGGCGAGAAGCCCATCCGGGCATAGTTGTCCTGCTGCTCAGGTACTCCGTCCAGACCGATGATGCGGCCGTCGAGATGCGCCATTGCCGCATTCCAGACGAGCCGACCATAGCCGTTGCCGCGGTGTTCGGGGTGACAGATATAGAGACCGATGAAGCCGAAATCTTCGCCGTAGCGCACCGCCGAAATCCCGGCCACCATTGCACCTTCGACGAAACACCCGATGAACCCGTCAGGATCGGCAGCGTGCATGGGTGCCGCTTCATCGCGCCCCGGGTTCCAGCCCTCGCGGCGCGCCCAGTCGATCAGGGTCTGAACCTCGGGGAGAGTGAGCGTCCGAATGCTGGGCGAGGCGGTCATGCGCGTCAATTCACTCCGGTGAACGTTATCGACGGATATGCGCGGGTCGCCGGTCGCGGTCAAGTTCCTGTCCGGCAACGGTTCAGCCTGTCACGAACCGTGATCTGCCCTGAAGGAACTGCAGCGGTCCTGGCAGCCGGGGCCGCTGGCCGGGCGTCAGCTCTCGCGGAATGCGCGCATGATCTGGTCGTAATAGGGTTTGAGCAGATAGGACGCAACGCTTCTCTGGCCGGTCTGGATGAAGGCCTCCACCGGCATTCCGGGCACCAGCACGACCTCGCCCAGGCGGGCAACCTCGTCCTTGGCGATGTCGATTCGGACGTTGTAATAGGTGGCACCGGTGCGGCGATCGCTGGAGATGTCGGGAGACAGGCTCCGGACAGTACCGCGGACCTCCGGAGTGGTGCGCTGGCTGAAGGCGGAGAACCGCAAGGTAGCTTGCTGGCCCAGGTGCATCTGGTCGATATCCTGCGGCCGGACGCGGGCCTCCACCGCCAGCAGATCATCAGCAGGCACGATCTGCATGAGCACGTCGCCCGGCGCCACCACGCCGCCGATGGTGTAGACCGCCAGCTCGTGGACATAGCCGTCCTGGGGCGCGCGGATGTCGATGCGCTTCAGCTGATCCTCTTCGGCGACCTGTCGCTCCTCCAGCTCGCCGATCTTGGCATCGATGTCGCGCAGCTCGTCGGCGACTTCGCTGGCAAGATCCTGGTCGATCTGGATGATCTGCAATTCGATCTCCGCGATCTTGCCGCGCGCCGAGGAGATCGCGGCGGACAGCTGCCCCTGCTCGCCGGTGATGCGGCTGGCATCGCGATCCAGCGCGTTGATCCGGCTGGCCTCGATCAGCTTCAGATCCCAGAGCCTGCGCATGCTGCCGGCCTCACGGTCGACGATGAGACTTTCGGAGGCCTTGGCATCGCGCTGCGACTGCAGGCCGGCGATCTCCTCGTTCATCTGGCTGATGCGCTCTCTTAGCTGGCGGCGCTGGCCGTCGCGTACGGTCCTGCGGATCTCGAACAGGCGCGTCTCGGCGGCGATCAGCTGGCGCACCCGGTTCTCTCCTTGGCGACTGGTGAGCTCGAGTGGAAATTCGATGGCGTTCAGAAGGTCGCGCTCGGCCTGCAGCCTGGCCTTTCGCCCCCGCAGCTGGTCCAGCCCCTTGGTAACGATGGCAAGGCTTGATCGGATGACGGTATCGTCGAGCGTGATCAGCAGATCGCCGGATGATACCCGGCTGTCATTGGCGACCAGGATGCGGCTGACCACGCCCCCGGTGGGATGCTGCACCTTCTTCGGATGGCTGGCCGAGACGATGGTCCCGGGCGAGATCAGGGCGCCGGCGATCTCCGTTGTCGCGGCCCATCCGGCCACGCCGCAGTTGAGCAGCAGGATCAGCGCGACACCGATGACGATGTGCTTGTTGATCGACTTGCCAATTCCGGCCTTGCTGGAGACTTTGTTTTGCATGGGACTCTACCAAACTCTGGGTCAGTATGCGTGCGTGAGGCGCAGCCGCCTCAAACCTCGAAATGAAAATCGCTGGCCGTCAGGCTGGCCTTGGCGACATGGCTGAGCGTCAGCGTCGATCCGTCGGGAAGCGTCAGCATCGCGCCATAGGGCGTATCCGTCAGGCTGGCGGACAGCGCGGCAAAATTGGCAAAATCGCTTTTCGCTACGTCGATGACGTCATGTTCGCCATTGGCGTTGAAATCCGGGATCAGATCGTCGCCGAAACCGGAGCGGAAGACAAAGGTATCCGACCCGAGGCCACCGGCCAGCGTGTCGTCGCCCTTGTCGCCCACCAGAATGTCGCGACCGGCCCCGCCCAGCAGCACGTCGTCGCCCTTGCCGCCCAGCAGCCGGTCATTGCCGACACCGCCCGTCAAAAGGTCATTGCCGTCGCGGCCGAAGATATAGTCGTTGTCGCCATTGCCCTGGATCACGTCATTGCCGTCGCTGCCGAGCCGAACGGTTATCTGCCCGTTGGTGGCCGGCATCTCGATGTCATCATCGTCCTCCTGCTCTTTCTCCACGTCGCGGGAGTAGGCGGAGGACGGGCTGGCGAGATGGGGCGCCTGCCCCGCCCCTTGCGTACCTGACGCAGCCCCCGCGCGCAGGCCGGCGAACAAGCCCCCATCATCGGCAAACAAGCTATCGGAGAGGTCGAAAAGGTCCTCGGCGGCCGCATAGTCGCGTCCCGCTGCGCTGCTGCCGGCGGACGATGACGAGGCATAAGCCGCGTCGTCGAAAGGCTCTGCCGCGGGCGCTGGAACGAACTTGTCGGCGGCGGGCACCTGGGTGTCGACCGGCACCGTCTTGGCCTTTGTGGCGCGGCGTGCCGGTGCATCCTCCTCCATGTCGGGCGTATCCGGCGAAGGCTTAGGAGCTGACAGGGCCGCGGCGGCGACGAAGGTGCCGTTGACCAGCAGCAGCGCCGCTGTTGTCATAGACACGTCGCGGCGCAGCACGCGGCCGGCATTGTCCGGGGCGGTGGGCAGCGGAAGCCTCATGACACCACCGCCGCCGGCTTGGAGACGACCTTCAGCCCGGACGAAGACTGCAGCACTTTCGACAGCACCTCGTCCTTGGGACCGAAGGCCTGCTGGCGCCCGCCGGCCATGGCCAGCACCATGTCGACGGCGCCGAGTGCGCTTGGCCGGTGGGCGATGACGATAACGATACCGTTGCGGGCGCGAATGCCGAGCATGGCCTGGGTCAGCGCTTCCTCGCCCTCGGCATCGAGATTGGAATTGGGTTCGTCCAGAACGACCAGGAAGGGGGTGCCGTACAGCGCACGGGCCAGCGCCAGCCGCTGCCGCTGGCCGGCAGAAAGGTTTTCGCCCTGTTCGCCGATCACGGTGTCATAGCCCTGTGGCAGGCTCAGCACCATGTCGTGGACGAAGGCCGCCTGTGCGGCCGCAATGATGGCATCGGGCGTGGCCGCAGGGTCGAAGCGGGCGATGTTCTCCGCAACGGTGCCTTCCAGCAGCTCTACCGCCTGCGGCAGGTAGCCGATATGCGCGCCGAGCGCTTCGCTCGACCACTGGCTGAGCGGGGCCCCGTCGAGCTTGATGGTGCCGCGCTGCGGGCTCCAGATCCCGACGAGCAGGCGGGCCAGCGAGGATTTGCCCGACGCGCTCGGCCCAATGATGCCAAGACCGTTGCCCGGCTTCAGCACGAAATTGACATCCTGCACCACGACCTTCTGCACCTCCGGCGGCGTCGCCGCGACGCCCTGGACCGCAAAGGCAAATTGCGGCGCCGGCAGCGGCATCGGATCGCGAGCGTCCGGTATCAGCGCCAGCAGCTTGTCCAGCCGCTCCTTGGCCTGGCGGGAGGCGGAAAAGCCCTTCCAGTTGGAAATCACCAGATCGATCGGGGCAAGCGCACGCGCCGACAGGATCGAGCCGGCGATGATGACGCCCGACGTGGCTTCCTGGCCGATCACCAGATAGGCGCCGACCGCGAGCACGGCCGATTGCAGCAGCATGCGGAACACCTTGCTCAATCCGCCGAAGCCGCCCGAAGTGTCGCTGGTCGATTGCTGCGCGTCGATGTGGCGCCGGCTGAGCTCCTCGAAGCGCTGCCGCACCCGCCCGGCCATGCCCATGGCCACCAGCGCCTCGGCATTGCGCCGGCTCATCTCGATCATGCGGTTGCGCGAGACGCTGTAGCGCGCGGTCTCGCGCGTCGGCAGGCGCGACATGACCTCCGTCAGCAGCGTCAGGAAGACCAGGAAGATCGCCCCGCACGACACCGCAAGCCCCAGCAGCGGATGGAAGATGAAACAGATGCCGAGATAGAAGGGCAGCCAGGGCAGGTCGAAGAAGGCGCCCGGCCCGGAGCTTGAGAGAAAGCTGCGAATGATGTCGAGGTCGCGCAGCGGCTGGCTGCTCTCGCCGATGCGCGGGGCACGAAGCTGCAGGCCGAGCACGGCATCGAAGACCCGCGAACCGAGCGACTGGTCGAGGCTCGCCCCGATGCGGGTCAGGAGCCGCGTGCGCATGAGATCAAGGAGGCCCTGGAAGAGGTAGAGGATGGCAACCAGGGTAAACAGGCCGGCCAGTGTCGGCAGGCTGCCGCTGGGAATGACGCGGTCATAGACCTCCATCATGAACAGCGAGCCCGACAGGGCGAGGATATTGATGAAAGCGCTGAACACGCCGATCCAGAGGAAGGCGCCCCGGCAGGCGCCCAGCGCAGCGGCTATCTCGGATCTGCTTTTGTCTTTACCCATCATTGCCACCATCACTCTTTACACACCGGCTCGGGCGCTTCGTAGCCACACTTCATGAAGCCTTGACGTCACCTGCCCCGCACCACGGTGGCGCGGGGCAAGTCTGTTCGGTTCGCTACGCGACCAGGTGGAAGTGATCGGCGGTCAGGAGGTTCTTCTCGACGTTGGCAAGGGTCAGCGTCGAGCCGTCATCAAGGGTCAGCATCGTGCCGAGCGCAGTTTCGCTGAGGTGTTCGACCACGTCGGCGAAATCGGCAAAATCGGCGGTCGACAGATCGATCACGTCATCGCCACCGAAATCCATTACGGTGTCGTGGCCGAAGCCTGCGCGGAAGAAGAAGCTGTCGGCTCCCTCTCCGCCGACCATGCGGTCATTGCCCTTGTCGCCGATCAGCACGTCGTCGCCGGCATCGCCGAACAGGGTGTCGTTGCCTTCCCCGCCGTTGATCACGTCCTGACCCTTGCCGCCGAAGAGGTAGTCGTTGCCGTCGCCGCCATCGATGACATCGGCGCCGTCGCGGCCGAAGGCATAGTCATTGCCGCCATAGGCGCTGATGGCATCGTCGCGGTCGGTCCCCAGCAGGATATTGGAGCCTTGCGTGCCGATGATCACGTTCTGCTGCTCGCCCTCGCCATCGACCGTCAGCGTGAAGCTGCCGGTATCGGTGAGCGTACCGTCGCTGACGGTGTAGGACAGGGTGAGCGTGGCATGCTGGCCGTCGGTCAGATCGGCAAACAGCGAGCCGGGGGTAAACGAGAGCTTGCCGTCGACGATCGCGAAGGCGGACTTGGCCGCATCGGCAGACAGCGCGATGCCGTTGACGCCGACGACCGTAAAGCCCGTCAGGCTGAGCGTGTTGCCGTCCACATCGGTGTCATTGGCGACAAGGTTGAAGACCTTGGTCTGGCCTTCCCCGACCGAACCGACGTCGTCGACGGCCACCGGCGCGTCATTGACCGGGGTGACAGAAAGATCGATCACCTGCTCCACCACCCCACCACGGCCATCCGAAACAACGACCGTGAAGCGGTCGGTGCCGTTGTAGTTGGCAGCCGGGTCATAGGTCCATGTTCCGGTGGCAGCGTTGAGCAGGACGGCGCCGTGGGCCGGGCCGAAGCCGGTCTTGACGGTGTAGCTCAACTGGTCGCCATCGGCATCGGAGGCCACGATCTGGCCGCTGATCCTGGTATCCTCGGCACCGCTGGCAACAGCCGGCGCCGAGATGACGGGTCCGCGATTGACGGCCGCCTGGGCGATCTGCTCGCCCACCAGCGCCGTGCCGTCGGCAAAAGAGATCACCTCGATGCCGCCGCCTGAAAGCTGGTTCTTCAGCGTGATGGTCTCGGCACCGATGGTGATGACGATATCATTGCCCTGGCGGTGGATGACGACGTCGTTGCGACCAAGGTCATCAAGGTACAGCCGGTCCTGGTCCGTGGTCTTGCCGGCCCCCTCGATGATGACATCCGAACCGGAACCGCGGACATAGACATAGGTGTCCGATCCATCGCCGCCCGAGAGCGTATCATCGTCTTCGCCGCCGTCGAGCAGGTCGGCCCCTTCGCCGCCCGTCAAAGTGTCGTCGCCCTCGTTGCCGATCAGCGTGTCATCGCCGCTGCCGCCATCGATCACGTCCTTGCCGAGACCGCCCAGGATCGCATCCTTGCCGGCGCCGCCCTCCATTAGGTCGTTGCCGTCAGTGCCGATCAGGATATCGTCGTCGGCGCTGCCGCCATTGCCGCCGTCATCCTTCGGGCCGAGGTTGTAGACGACGACGTCGTCGAAGGTCAGGCCTTGGTTGCCCCAGGAATAGAGGCCGAACGTGCCCTGTTCATGGGCGTGATCCTCGATTGGATAGGCAAAGATCGCTTCGCCGTTGAGATAGGCCTGGATCTTGTTGTCGATGATCTCGACCCTGAGCTTGGTTGCCAGGCCCGGCTCATACTTGCCTGGCACCTGGCCAAGGATTTCTTCCACGCCGTTGCGCATGCGGATCAGGTTGAAGACCGATCCCGCGCCATTGGACGGATTGCGGTCATAGGTGCCGTCGGCATCCAGCTCCAGCTTGTAGTAGTTCTTGTTGTCCTGGTAGTGGAACAGCAGGCCGAGGCCGTCGTCGTCGGGCGTCATGAAGGTCGTTTCGACCGCATAGCTGTCCCAGGTCTTGGCGACCGGATCGTTGAACAGCGCGTAGGTTCCAAGCCGCAGGACGTTGACGCCATCGCCGAGCGGGCTCCAGCCTTCCTTCCACACGTCGGGATTGTCCGCACCCTGCCATGTCAGTTCGCGGCTCTTCAGGTCCGTGGTCTGGATCAGCTTGCCGTCCTCGGTGACATGCCATTCGGAAGACTTGCCGTTGGCGCCAATGCCGCCAAGCTCGCCTTCGTCGACGATCGTCCATTTCGACAGGCCTGCGGAGAAGTCGTCGGATGCCAGAACCCGGTCCTGGCCGATAACTTCGATGTCCACCCGATCGGTGGACGTCTTGCCGTTCACGTCGGTCACCGTCAGCACGAGCTTGTTCATGCCTTCGGCAAGCTCGATCGTGGGAGACTTGCCTTCGGCGACGATGTTGCCGTCGAGGTCCTTCCAGACATAGCTGACGATCGCGTCGGGGCCGAAGCTGCTGGAAGCATTGAGCACGACGCTGGCGTGGCCATCCGCATCCAGATCGACGATCCGGGCATCCGTGCCGGCATGCGCCGACAGGTTGGCCTTGGTGACCAGCACATCATCGAAGATCGAGCTGCGCTGCTCGCTGGAATAGAGACCGATCGTGCCATGGGTCAGCGCGTTGCTGTCGACGACAGGTCCGTTGAAGACGGAGACGCCGTCGAGGAAGACGGTGATCTCATTGCCGACGACCGCGACCTTGACGAGCATCTCGTCGTTGAAGCGATAGCCCATGGAGGTGGAAGCCAGCACCGTCTCGACGCCGTCCTTGACCCGCACCAGTTCGCGGCGGTTGGTCTCGCCGTTCATCGAGAAGCGGTAATAGTTGTCCTCGTCTTGATGGTAGAAGACGACGCCGATGGCGTCATTGTCGGTCGATTGGAGCGCGACCTCATAGACATAGTCCGACCAGCTCGCGGAATTGTTGCCGCTCCAGACCAGCTTGTTTCCCGACGCATCGCTCATGTCGTAGACGGCACCTTCCGGCGCTTCGTCGATGCCGGCCTGGGCATCGGGACGCGAGAACACGGTGCCCTTGACCATGAAGGCACCGGTGGCAGCCGTGTCCGACAGGCCGATGGTGCCATAGCCGAAGGTGGCGTTCAGATTGCCGTTGAAGTCGAACTGCGAGCTGTAGGGCGTGGGCTGGCTGCTGAGAATGCCGCCGGCCTGGGCACCGCCCAGCACGGCGATTTCGGCAGCCGAGAACGCCTTGTCGCTGAGTAGCACGCTTGATGTGTAGAGCTGGGCATTTTCGCCATCTTCATCGCCAAACAGCAGGGCGCCCGAGGCCACATCGATGGTGAAGCGCGCGGCATCGACACTCTGGGTGCCAACCTTCACGCCGTTGATGTATTTTGCCAGCTCCATGTTGCCATTGCCGAGATCGGTGACCACGAAGGCCAGACGCTGCCAGGCGTCGAAGTGGAACTCGCCCTCATAGGTGCCGGAGATGCCGATGCCGCCAGTCGTGGCGCCCGTCTTCTTGATGAACAGCTCACCGTCGCTCTTGTTCGTCACGTCGGTCTGGAACAGGCCGACGAACTGGTCGACGCCTGCGCTTGGCACGTAGATGTCCATCATCAGCGTGTAGCTGGTGACCTTGGTGCCGGCCGGCGCGCCGGGCAGCGGTGCGATGAACAGGCGCTCGGCATTCTTGAGCGCCGGGATCGAGGCAATGCCCTGGTCGGTGCCCAGTGCGGGAATGCCAAAATCCTGTGCCTGACCGAAGCCGATGGTGATGTCGGTCAGTTCGCCGGCGCTCCAGCCATCGATATTGCCGTCGTTGAAGTCGTCCTGCAGCAGGGTGTCGTCGCCCTTGACCACGACCAGAACCTTGTCGGTCGTGCTGATGCCCTTGCTGTCGGTCACCGTCAGCGTCAGCATGTGTTTGCCCTGGGCAAGATCGACGGAGGGCGATGCGCCGGTGGCGATGACCGTACCGTTTTCGTCGCTCCAGCTATAGGTCAGGCCCTCGCTCTTGGGGTTGAGCGACTTGGTGGCATCCAGCTTGACGCTGGAGGTTTCCGCGCCGTCCTCGGCGGTGGCGATGATGTCGTTGCCGGCCTTGGCCATGGCAAAGACCTCAGGTGTGCCGAAATCCACGCCCGTAAAGGTTTCCTGATGGCCGTTATATTTGCCGGTCAGGCCGTCACGATCCAGCTCGGGCTTCACCCGGTAGCCATCGAGATAGTCGTCGAATTCGGTGAAATAGGTTTCCGTGGAGACCGTGTTGTTTTCCGGATCGATGACGACGAGGCGGATGGCGCCGTTGCCGCCGCGGCCGCCGAGCGACGAGTCGCCATTGCCGGTGATTTCCCGGGCAACACCGTTCTGGTAGTTGACGAGGAATTCAAAGACCGGCGTGCCGTACTGGGTGTAGCTGACATCCGTTTCGGCTCCGTCACCGAAGATGTGGCCCGAGAAGGTCATCGAGATATTGGGATATTTGGCAAGCAGCTCGCGGTAGATCGTCTCGCCGTCATTGGCGCCCTCGGGATCGCGGCCGATGCCGTAGTCATAGCCGGCACCTTCGTCATAGAGCGGCGCCTCGGTCGGGTCCTGGCGACCGGCAAAGCTGGTCAGCGAGTGGCTGTTGATGATCACGCGGTGATCGAGGTGATCCTCGATGACATCGCCGGCCCAGCGAACGATGTCGTCGCGGGGACCGAATTCCATGGACAGCACCAGCCACTTGGTGCCGTCGGGTGCCGTGAAGGTCGAATAAGTGTTGCGCGCGCTGTCGGTTTCCTGGTCGTAGGTGCCACCGAAATTGTCGGGTGCTACGGCCTCCTGCTTGTCCGGCGAGAACAGGTCGTCGAGGTAGACCGAGCTGTGATCCGCCGCCGAGCCGCCGCTTGCCTGGTCGTGATTGCCCGGCAGCAGCGAATAGGGGATCTTGCCGTCGAGCTTGCGCAGTGCCTCTTCGGCAACTGCCCACTGGGCGGCCGTATTGTTGTTGGTGATGTCGCCAACATGGATCATGAACTGGATGTTGTGGCTGTCCTTGTTGTCGACCAGCCACTGCGTCATGTCGCCGAAGATGTGGTTGATGTAGCCTTCGGCGGTGTAGTTCTGCGTGTCCGGGAAGACCGCGATCGTATAGGCGTTCTCGCCGGCCACGCGGGCGCGGAAGACGTCGCTGACGGACGTGCCGCTCTCGTCGGTGGCGGTGATGCGCACGTCGGAGAAGCCGAGCTCGCCGAAATCCAGCACCAGCTTGCCATCGGCCGTGATCGTCGGGTTGACGACGGTCTTTTCGCCCACTTCCACCTTGTAGGTGAGGTTGCTGCCGGAAAAGATCGTCTTCAGGTCGATCGTCTGGTTGGCGGCATCCGTGGTGACCATCATGTCCTGAATCTGGCCGATGCGCTTCACGCCCTCGGACGGCTCTTCGACCGGCGGTGTCACGACACTGGACGGGTCCGCCATGGAACCCGGGCCGAAGGTCGGATTGAGGTTGCCGTTGTCGAAATCGAACTGCGTGGCGTTTCCGGTCGCCGGTGCCTGGCTGAGGATACCGTCCGGATCGGTGGCGCCGAGGGCTGCGATATCAGCCTTGCTGATCACCTCGTCGGCAAACAGGAAGCTGTTCAGGTGACCGGCGGCGCTTTCGCCATCCTCATCGGCGAAGATGAGGAAACCGTCCTTGGAAATCGTGTAGCGGGCGGTATCCACCGACTGCTCGCCGACCAGCGTGCCATCGATGAATTTCGACATGGTGGAGGTGCCATCGCCATTGTTGTCGATGGTCACGGCGATGCGGTGCCAGGCGTCGAGCGTCGCTGTGCCTTCATAGTCGCCGCTGATGCCGAGGCTGAAGGTGCCGTTGTCGCCGGCGCGCATGAAGAAATCGCCGTCGTTCTCGTTGGAAAGGTCGGTCTGGAACAGCGAATTGAAACCGCCGAGATCGCCGGCCTTGACGAAGAGGTCAAAGACCAGCGTGTAGCTCGACACATCGGCGGCCGTGCCGGGAGCGACGCGGAAACCCTTGGTGCCGGCGGAGGCGGGCACCACCAGCAGGCCGGAATCATTTGTATCGGCGAGATCCGGCAGCTCCGCATCAACCGTCGTCTCGATCACCGCCGTCAGGTTCTTCGGCGTCAGCGTTCCCGAACCGATGCTGGCAGTGAGCGCGCCATCGGTGAAGTCGAACTGCAGGGCGTGGCCATCGGCCGGTGCCTCCGCCAGAATGCCGCCGGTCTTGGCGGCGCCGAGCCCGGCGATGGTTGCCGGCGATAGCGCCTGGTCGGTGAAGAGGAAGCTGCTGAGATGCCCGGCGGCGGTTTCGCCGTCGTTGTCGGCCATGATCAGAAAGCCGGTCGCGGCATCGACGCTGAAGCGATCCGTCGGCACCGTCTGGGTGCCGACCAGTTCGCCGTCAATGTATTTGGAAAGGGTGGAGCCGTTCTGTCCGGCTTCCACGGTGAACGCGATGCGGTGCCAGGCGTCAAGGCTGGCCGCGCCCTGGTACTGGCTGCTGATGCCGACGCCGAACGCGTTCTGCTGCACAGCGCCGAACAGGTCGCCGTCGCTGGTGTTGGAGACATCGCTCTGGAAGAACGTCATCCAGCTGCCGACGCCCTCGGAGGGGAAATAGACGTCATAGACAAGGCTGAACGAGGTGACCTTGCCTGTCACGCCGCCCGGCTGCACCAGAAGGCCCTGGTTCTGCGCCGTCTTCGGGAAGGCGAGTGCCCATTCCGTGTCACGTGCGGCAAGCGGCGCGCCGAGTTCTGAAGCCTTAGTGAAGCTTGTCATGGTGGTTTTCCCTGATCCTGGTGATCACAAATGCGGGCGCAATCGGCCTCACCCGCCGGTGATCGTCCCGTTGGCAAAAATCTCGGTCTGAAAGTGGCAGGTCATCGGTGAAGCATTGCAGCTTGGATGCCCTGCGACGGCACGACGCCGTAGAAAGCCTTTGGTTGATGCCGAGAAAAGCGTTCCCGCTCGTTCCCGGCGCTGAACCAATAGGGGGCCTTTGTGTCAGTTCCTTAAAGAAACGTTAAGGCTCGAGGCAGCAATCCATTCAAAAAACCAATTGCCGCTATCGACTTTGACAATGGGAGGCCTGCGACCAAACATCAGGCGCTGCAAAGGCGAGTGTCATGACAGTGTCGTGGCGGCACGACATGAGAAATGGACTGGCGGATACTGCAGAAGTCCCGGCTATACGCCGGCGTGACGAGAAACTTGGAATAAATACATGTCCATCAAGCAGCTGCGTGCCTTTCACTATGTTGCGTTGGCGGGAGGATTCTCGCAGGCCGCACGCGAATTTGCGACCAGCCAATCGACCTTGTCGGGGCAGGTCGGACAGCTGGAGGCGAGTGCGGGCGTCAGCCTGTTTGATCGCAAGCCGCGCGGCGCAACGGTGACCTCAGAGGGACAAGCCCTGCTGGAACTGACAACGCGGCTGTTTACAGCCGAAGCGGAAGTCCGCGATTTCCTGCGGGACGAGGGTGGCAGATCCGGCGGCTATCTTCGCGTAGCTGCGGACGGACCGGTTCTGCCCCTGCCCATTCTCGCCGGCCTGCGCACCGCAAGGCCGAGACTGCGGATTTCCCTGTCGATCGACAATTCGGACCGGGTGATCGATGCCCTGATGAACTACCGCGCCGATGTCGGCATCACCGCACGCTATCCCACCGACACGCGCCTGCACGCCCAGCAGTTCCTCATCATGAACCTGGGGCTATGCGTGCCGGCGGAGCATGACCTGGCGGCACGCCCTTCCATCACCATGAAGGAACTGACCGGCCGGCCTTTCGTCCTTCGGGAAAAGGGATCCCTGACGCGGGAAACCTTCGAGAAGAACATCTTGCAGCACGGCGTGGACCTGGGCCAGGTCATGGAAGTATCCACACGCGAAGGCGTTAGAGAGGCCGTGTCGAGCGGGTTTGGCATCGGCGTCGTGGCAGACCGGGAATTCGGCCATGATACGCGTTTGCGGTTCGTCCCCATTTCGGATGCGAGCCACACCATCAGCGAGTATGCGGTCTGCCTGGCCGAGCGAAAGCACCTGCCTCTTGTCCGCATGTTCCTGTTGCAGGCGAATGCCTGCGGTCAGGCCCAGCCCCCGTTGCAGCAGTCACCTGGCGAGGACGACACCGGCGAGTGATATCTTCTCGACCGACCGTAATATGCGGCGCCCGCCCATGCATTCTTCCCCGGCTAAGCACCGCCGGCGACCTCTGGCCGGACCGACCGGCTAGGTCGCCACGAAATGCCTTGGCCTAACCTCCCGGTAACGGAGGGGACTGACCTTGTAGTCCACTGGCCGAATAGGGCTCATCAGCTCTTCGACGGCCATGGCCCTCTTGGTGGCGCGACGGCTGGGGTCGGGCACCGGTACAGCGGAGATCAGCTTCTTGGTGTAGTCGTGCTGGGGGTTGCCGAAGACGGACGCACGGGGACCGATCTCGACGATCTCGCCCAAGTACATGACGGCAACGCGATGACTGACGCGCTCGACGACCGCCATGTCATGGCTGATGAAGAGAAACGCCAGGTTGAGGCTCACCTGCAGGTCGAGCATCAGGTTGATGACCTGCGCCTTGACGGAGACATCCAGCGCCGAGACGCTTTCGTCTGCAATGATCACCTTCGGCTCCAGCACCAGGGCCCGGGCGATGCAGATCCGCTGCCGCTGCCCGCCGGAGAATTCATGCGGATAGCGGGAGACCATGTCGGCAGAAAGCCCCACCCGCTGCAGCATGTCGGCAACGACCTCCCGCGCCTGTTTGCGCGTGCCCATCCCGTGCTCGATATAGGGCTCGGCGATCGCCGCACCGACGGTCATCCGGGGGTTGAGGCTGGCGAACGGGTCCTGGAAGATCATCTGCACGGACTTGCGCATCTCGCGCATGTCTTTCCGGCCGAGCGCCAGCACATCCCGTCCATCGGCGATCACCGACCCGCCGTCCGGTTCGATCAGCCGCATGATGGCCCGCCCGGTCGTCGACTTGCCGCAGCCGGATTCGCCGACCAGCGACAGTGTCTCTCCCGCGTGCAGGTCGAAGGAAACGTCTTCAACCGCATGCACCCGGCCGCTCACCCGCCCGAAAAGGCCTGAGTGGATGTCGAACCGCTTGGTGAGGTTCTTCACCTCCAGCACCGGCCGATCCCTGGACACCGTGTCCGGCACCTCGACCGGAACATCCGAAAGTCCGGTCTGCGTATCGACCAGCGGAAAGCGCAAGGGGCGCTGATGGTCCTTCATCGAGCCGAGCACGGGAACCGCCGACAGAAGCGCGCGGGTATAGGGATGCTGGCCGCGATGGAAGATATCCGCCGTCGATCCCGTCTCCACCTGCTCGCCGCGAAACATGACGACGGTCCGGTCGGCGACTTCCGCCACGACGCCCATGTCATGGGTGATGAAGAGGACGGACGTCCCTTCCTCTTCCTGCAGCGTCTTGATGAGATCGAGGATCTGCCCCTGGATCGTCACGTCGAGCGCCGTCGTCGGTTCATCGGCGATCAGCAGCTTCGGCTTCGTGGCCAAGGCCATGGCGATCATCACGCGCTGGCGCATGCCGCCGGAGAACCGGTGCGGATACTCGTCGAAGCGGGAGGCGGCGGAAGGGATCCGGACCTTCTCCAGGAGCCGGATCGTCTCCAACCGTGCGTCAGCGGTCGACATCGAGGAATGCGCCAGCAGCGCCTCCGAGATCTGGTCGCCGATCGTGAAGAGCGGATTGAGGCTCGTCATCGGCTCCTGAAAGATCATCGCGATCTCGTTGCCGCGCACCTTGCGCATCTCGTGCTCCGGCAGGGACAGGAGATCCCGGCCCGAAAGCGCGATCCGGCCTCCAATCCGGCTCGTATCGGGCTGCAGGAGACGCATGACCGAGAGCGAGGTGACGCTCTTGCCCGAGCCGCTCTCACCGACGATCGCGACCGTCTCGCCGGGTGCCACCGTAAACGAGACGTCGCGGACGACCTCCTTCCACTCCCCCTCGACGAGGAATGAGGTCGTCAGGTTCTCAACTGAGAGCACCGGTTGGTCGGCCGCGAGAGGCAGGGTCTGGGCAAGAGCCATGGGTCGATCCTTTTTTCCGTTCTGTCCGCGCGTCTTCCGTTCAGTCCGGCCAGCGCAGGAGGCCGTCGAAGCGGTGGCGGCTCAGATCCTCGATCGGCGTGGCGATGATGTCGTTGGAGGCCCGCGCCTTGTCGAATTCCTCGGCCAGGCGGCTGGCGACGACGGTTTCCTGGCCCGGATGCAGGTTGCAGGGGTCGAGATAAAAGTAGTGGTGCTCCACCTCATGGTCGCGCACGATGATCGGCGGCGAACCGTTGCGCAGGGCAGCCGCCATGTCCCAGGCCGTGATATGCGCCTCCTGCGGGGATATGATCACGCGCATGCGGTCGAGGGGATTGTTGGTCGGGTCCGGCTCGATCAGGGCCGTGACGCCCGGGCGGCCCTCGAGTGTACGCTTCCAGAGTTGGAGGTAGCCCGTCTCCCGCTCCCGCACGGCCTCATGATCGCGCGTCTCCCAGGCCTCCAGGGCGGCCATGACGCCGAAGATGCTTTCCTTGCCGACCTTCATGCCACGGCCGACGCCCATATTCTGCAGGAAGGCATGACGGACCAGTTCCTTGGCGCCGGCGACGATGCCGCTGGTCGGCCCGCCGAGAAACTTGTGACCCGAATAGAGGACGATGTCGGCGCCCTGCTCCAGGAAGATCCGCAGATCGTACTCGGAGGCTGCATCGACGATGACCGGAACGCCCTTCGCGTGGGCGATCTCGACGAACTCCTTCAGATTGAGCAGGCCGTAATCCACCACGTGATGCGACACCACATAGACGGCCGCGGCCGTCTTGTCGGTGATCGCCTGCTCCATGTGGAAGCGGTGGGTGGAGGTCGCCTGGCCGACGAGCACCACCTTGCCGCCACCGAGTCGGATCGACTGGTCGACGGGTGCGCCATAGCTCACCACATGGCCCATCTGCACCAGGACCTCGTTCTTCTCCGGTGCCACGTCCGGCAGTTTCTCGATCGCAAGCAGGTTGTTGCCGGTGATCGCGCCGGCCACCGCCAGAGTGATGCCGGCCGAGCAGGAGGCGGTCACGAAACCCGCTTCGCCGCCGGTCAGTCTTGCGATCACGGCGCTTGCCTTGCGCTGCAGATCGTTGATCTCGACGAACTGCGGCAGGATCTTCGCCATGGCGTCGATCGCCTCCGGAACCACGATCGAGGCGCCGAGGCTGGTCATGGTGCCGGAGACATTGATCACCGGGCGCAGGCCGAGGGACGGGCGGATATCGTCAGACATTCTTGATCTCCAATGCTAAGGGCCTCCGCCGAATGCCATCGACAGCTATGCCACAGTAATGTAATAAGTGCCCATATTCGTATGAGGAGCCCAGAGTTGGACACCAAGACTTCATCACGCGCACTCTCCGCTGAGGCTGGTGCCAAGCCCGATACCGCTGCCGCACCGGCAGAGCGCCGCTCGCGCGTCAGCGGCATCGACCGGGCGCTGCAGATCATCGACCATCTGTACGAGACCGGGGCACCCGCTGGCGCCTATGCCATCGCGAAGGCCGTCAAGGCGCCGCTCTCGACGGTCTATGTGATCATCGATGATCTGGTGGAAAAGAACATGCTGGCCCGCAGCGCGGACGGTTCCATCTGGCTGGGATCGAGGCTCTACCATTACGGTCTGGCCTATGCCCGGTCGCTGGACTTCATCAGCGTCGCGACACACGAGATGCACGACCTCTGCCGCGTCTCCGGCGAGACCGTACAGCTGTGTGGGCGCGACGGCGACCACATGCTGGTGCTCGCCATGGCCGATGGTCCGAACCATTTCCAGGTTGCGTCCCGTGTCGGCACGCGCGTGCCGCTCAACTGGACCGCCTCCGGCCGCCTGCTCGCCGGCCATCTGCCGGAGCGGGAGAGGATGGAGCTTTTCAAGCGCTGCGCCCGCAGCTCGCCGACCGGCCGTGCGGAGATCGATGCGGCAACGCTGTCGGAAGCCGCCGGCCGCGCGTTCCAGGATCGCCTGTCCATCCAGGTTGCCGAATCCGACTACGCAGTCGCCTGCATCGCCTCGCCCATCGTCGACCGGGACGGCCATTGCGCGGCGACGATCTCCATCGTGCTGCCCGAGCAGAAAGTCCTTTCCGACGAAAGCCGCTACACCGAGCACGTGCGTGCTTCGGCAAACCGGATCGAGACGCTGATGGGATGGCGCAACCACTGAGCCTGCCTCTCAATCCTGCAGCGAGATGATGGCTTCGATCTCGACGGTGATGTTGCCCGGCAACGAGCCAAAGCCGACGGCGGAGCGGGCATGCTGGCCAGCCTCGCCGAACACCTCGATGAGGAGATCGGAGCAGCCGTTGATGACGCTCGGATGGTCTTCGAAGTCCGGCACGGCATTGACCATGCCGAGCAGTTTCACCACCCGCTTGACGCGGCCGAGATCTCCCAGCGCCTCGTGCATGACGGCCAGAAGGTTGATGCCTGTCAGGCGGGCATGCGCATAGGCCTGGTCGACGCTGACCTCGGCGCCCACCTTGCCCGCATGCAGATGGCCATTGACCTCGCGCGGCCCTTGACCGGACAGGTAGAGAAGATTGCCCTCCTGCACATGCGTGACGAAGTTGGCGATCGGCGGCGGCGGCGGCGGAAGCTGGATGCCGAGCGCCGCAAGCCGCTCGTAGGGCGTGCCTTGCATGAGGTCTGCGGCCAGAGAAGATTGTTTCACTAAATTTCCTCGTGAATTGAACGGCAGGCGGCTAGCGCCAGGCGTAACCGTGGCTGTGGCGGACGAGCTTGCGGGCCCGCGGGATGTAGCGGCTGGCCTGAATGGCCTCCGCTCCGATGACGGCGTAGCGGGGCTCGAACAGCTTCGTCAGTCGCGAGACGTCGCCGTTGGAATCGGTGGCTTCCAGATCCGCGTCGACCAGGTCGAAGATGGTGAAATCCGCCCGTTCTCCGGCCGCAAGCCGGTTTTCCATTGACAGCTTGATGACGGAGGCGGGCGCATGCGTCACCGCATCGACGACCTTGTCGAAAGGCATGCCGACGGAGAGAAGCTTCGACATGGTGGTCGCGAGATCCCAGACCGGGAAGTTCATCGAATGCCCGTGCAGGTCCGTCGAGATCGAGAAGGGCAGCAGGCCGCGCGCGATCGCCGCTTCCGCAACCTTGAACGAGAACGAGGCCCCGCCATGACCGATGTCGAGGCGGATGCCCTCGCCGGCGCATCGCTCGGCGAGGTTGAAGAGATCTTCGTCCTCCATGATGCTCGATCCGGCCTTGCCGTTGAAGCAGTGGGTGACGACATCGCCGGGGCCGAGGATCTCGAGAACCTCGTCGTAGAGTGCCGGCGGCTCCCCGACATGCACCATCATCGGCACCTTCAGGATCTTGGCGATCTTCTTGCCGAGCTTGACCGGCGTGACGCCCCAGGAACCGGTGATGACATGGCTGGCGCGCACCTTGATGCCGACGATGTGCTCGCTGTTCTCCGCATAGCATTCAAGGATGCGGTCGAGGTCGATGTCGCGGATATCGCGCAGCTCCGCCACGCGGTTGCAGGCGACCAGACCGATCGAGCCGAGGTTCAGGAAGGCCTTGATGCGCTCCTTCGACGGCTCGATGATGTATTCGCGGAAACCGTGGAAATTGGCCTCCCCGGCGGAGCCCGCATCGACGAGCGTCGTCACGCCGCGCTCGGCGCCGCATTCGGAAGGACGCAGCGAGATGTCGGTGCCGCCATGCCAGATATGGACGTGCAGGTCGACCCAGCCGGGCGAGATGAAGGCGCCCTTGCCGTCGATCCGGATCGCGTCGTCCGGCGCTGCCAGACCGGAGCCGGTGCTGATGATCTTGCCGTCGGCGCCGACAAGGATTTCGATCGCAGTGCCCGAAGTGGCGCCGCCGAACGACATCGGCTTCACATTCGAGAGGAGAAGCGGTTTGTGCTGTTCTCCGGATGTCATTTCACAGTTCCCTTCGAAGTTTAGGATCAAGCATGTCCCGCAGGCCATCGCCCACCATCTGCAGGGAGAGCACTGCGAGAATGATGGCGATGCCGGGGAAGAGGGTCATCCAGTCCGCCTGGCCGATATACTGGCGACCGGCTGCAATCATCGTGCCCCAGGTCGGCACTTCGGGGCTGACGCCGAGACCGAGGAAGGAGAGGCCCGCCTCTGCCAGCATGGCGCTGGCAAACAGGAAGGTGCCCTGCACCAGGATTGGGGACACGAGGTTGCGCAGCACGTGCCGCGTCATGATGTGGAAGGTCGAGATGCCGAGCGCCTGGGCCGCCTCGACATAGGGCAACTCGCGAATGACCAGCGTCGATGCCCGCACGATCCTCGCGAGCCGCGGCGCATAGACGATGGCGAGCGCAATGATCACCGTCGTCAGCGACGGACCGAGCGCCGCCACGAGCGCGATCGCCAGCAGAATGTCCGGGAAGGCCATCATCGCGTCGATCAGCCGGGCGATCGGCGTGTCGAGCCGCTTGAAGAATCCGGCCAGCAGCCCGAGCGTCACGCCGATCAGTGCGGAGAGAGTGACGACTGCGGCCCCCACCAGCAGCGAGAGACGGCCCGCGAAGATCGTGCGCGAGAACACGTCGCGGCCGAATTCGTCGGTGCCGAACCAGTAGACCTCGCTCGGCGGCTTCAGCCGGTTGACGATCGACAGCTTCGACGGGGAATAGGGCGCGATCCACGGCGCCAGGACGGCGAGCAGAACGAAGATCGCCAGCACGATCACGCCGGCAGCAACCGTCTTGCGCTTCAGGAAACGGCGGAAGAACTTCATGCCCTCGCTCGAGGCCGGCTTGGATGTGGTGATGTCAGCCATCAGTAGCGCACCCTTGGATCGACCAGCAGGTAGAGCATGTCGATCGCGAAATTGATCAGCACATAGAGCGCCGCGATGACGAGAAGCGCGCCCTGGATGACCGGGTAGTCGCGCCGCAGGACGGCGGACACGACGAGGTTTCCGATGCCTGGGAGGCCGAAGACCGTCTCGGTCACCACCGCCCCCGAGACCAGCACCGCTGCGGTGAGACCCAGGACGGTCAGGATCGGGATCAGTGCATTCTTGAGCGCATGCTTCAGCACGACCTTTCGTTCCACCATGCCCTTGGCGCGCGCCGTGCGGATGTAGTCATCCCCCAGCACGTCCAGCATCGACGCCCGCGTGAAGCGCAGGATGAGCGCGGAGGAGACGAGCCCCAGGGCGACGGCTGGCAGCATCAGGTGGTACATCCGCTCGCCAAAGCTCGAGCCGGGACCGCCGTAGCCGGACACCGGAAAGAGGTTGAGCCGCACCGCGAAGAACTGCATCAGGATCAGACCCAGCCAGAAGCTCGGAATACTGGCCGCCAGCATGGCAAGCGTCGTGGCTGCCTGGTCGATCAGCGAGCCCCTGCGGTAGGCGGCATAGATGCCGATCGGCAACGCGATCGCGCTGGCAATCAGCAGGGAGAAGATCGTGAGGAAGAAGGTCGGCTCGGCGCGCTGGAGAAGCGCCGTGCCGACGGGAATGTTGAGGAAGATCGACTGGCCGAGATCACCCTTCAGCAACTGCCCGATATAGAACAGATACTGAACGACCAGCGTCCGATCGAGCCCCAGGCGGCTGCGCAGGTCGGCGATGTCCTGGGCCGTTGCGTCCGGCCCGAGCATGACGGCGGCCGGATCGCCGGGTGTGACCCGGACGATGACGAAGACGATCGTCACCACCAGGAACATCACGACGATCATTCCGGCGAGGCGCTGAAGAATGTAGCGGATCATTGAGCCAATTTCCTTGTCCCCCACGAAAGCAGGTTCGAAAAACGAATGCCGGCGCCAGGGACGCCGGCATTCGGTGTTCTTCGTCTTACTTCGCGATGGAAGCATTCCAGAAATACGGCCATGGGGCCGGATCGACGCCTTCCAGCTTGGTCGACTTCGCAGCCACGGCATTGAAGTCACCGATCTTGATCAGCGGCAGCTCGTCATAGATGACCTTCTGGACATTGGCCCACAGCTCGACGCGCTTGGCAGGATCCGCCTCGGAGGTGAAGGGATCCACGGCGGCCTTGCGCGCCGGTGTGTCCCACCAGCCCGGCGAGCTCGTGGAAAGTGCGCCGATCAGCGCCGGCTCCGGCAGGAAGGGGCTGTGGGTGATGTAGACGTCCCACAGCGCCGGGTCGGCGCGGCGCTGCGTCAGCGTCGCCCAGTCCACCACCTGCATGTCGACGGTGAAGCCGGCAAGCTTCAGGTATTCCGCAGCCACCTGCGCCATCTTGTAGTGGAACTCGTACTGGCGGCTGGTGAGAATGCGGACCGGAGCACCGTCGTAGCCGGCGGCCTTGGCCGCCTCGGCAGCGCCTTCCGGATCGCCGAGGTTGTAATTGCCGTCGACGCCGGCGTCCGAGTGCCAGCTATAGCTTTCGGGGTAGAATGCGCCGTCCAGCCCATAGAAGTCCGTGCTGCCGAAGGCTGCCGCCAGCATGTCTTCCATGTTGAGCGCCTGCGTGATCGCCTTGCGGATTTCAAGCTTGGACGAGACACCCTCCTTCGTGTTGAAGACGAAGACGGGATAGCCGAAGGGCTCGAGAAGCACGGGCTCGGATGCCGAAGAACTCTTCAGTTTGTCGAAGGATTCCACCGGGATCGAATCCACATAGGCATATTGTCCGGAGACCGCCGCCTCGACCCGCGTGTTGGGATCGGGAACCGGCACGAAGCGGATCTCGTCGAGATACTGGTGGCGCGCACCGCCATAACCGTCGCTTTCACCGTCGCGCGACATGTAGCCATCGAAGCGGGCAAGCTGGATATACTGGTCGGCCTTGCGTTCCTTCAGCATGTAGGGCCCGGTGCCGACAAACTGCGTCATCGGCTCTGCCTGCTTCTCCGAGGGAATGACGATCGCTGCGGAGTTGTTGAAGGCGAGCAGCGACGTCAGAGGCGCATAGGGCTGCGTCAGCTTGATGACGACGGTGTCGGCATCGGGAGCCTCCATCGACGCGATGAAGCCGGCCGCCTGCTTGCCGCGCGAGGCGAGCTTCGTCCACCGCCCCAGCGAAGCGAGCACATCTTCGGACGTCATCTCGCTGCCGTCATGGAAGGTGATGCCGGTGCGCAGTTTGATGGTGTAGGTCTTCCCGTCGTCCGTGATCTCGGGCAGGCTCTCGGCCAGAAGCGGCGTCACGTTCCAGTTCTTGTCGAATGTGTAGAGCGTCTCGAACATGTGCTGCGTGACGATGCCGACGAGGTCGGCGGTCGAAGCCATCGGATCCAGCGTCGGCGGCTCGCCGATGGTTGCCACGTCGATGACCCCGCCCTTTTCCTGACCGATCGCCAATGAGGGCGCAGCGATCAGCGCTGTGGCCATCAGGAATGCCAGCTTCTTTCGCATAGGATACTCCCAGTTAGTTGTTCCATTATTATGTTATATAAACCAATATAGAAGAATATAGTTTCAGGGTGCTGTCAAGCAGCAGGAAGAGAGGTGGCCTGTATCCGGAGACATCGATGATCCTGAAGTACGAGAAAAACAGCGGTGCTCGCAGCAGGAAAGCCGGCTACGCCGGTTCGCCACCTCCAGCCCTGAAATCAGTCCCGCAGAAAAAGGCAGCCGGAACCGCTGCCGGTGCGCCGCCACGCAACTTCACGGATGTCAGCAATGGCAATGCCGGGAGGATCTTCTGCCAGCGCGAGAACGCCGCCGTGCGGGGCCTACCCGGGAACCCTGCCCCGGACTAAAGCGAAGCGGCGGCGCGCGCCGCATGATCGTAATGCCCCGACAGCGCCCGGAGGCGGGACGCCATGTCGGAGAGGGCTTCGGCTGAAACCTCCGTGGCGAGGACCGAGCGCACCAGCAGGCTTTCCCGCATGGCCTTGTAGCGTTCGCAGGCATCGGCACCTGCGTCGGTGACCATGACGAGCTTTTCCTTGCCGCGCCGTCCCGACCTGATCAGCTTGAGCCGCTCCAGCTTCTTCAGCGCATAGGTCACCACATGGGTGTCCTCGATGTTGAGCACGAGGCAGATGTCGGCGAGCGTCTTCGGCTTGTCGCGGCTGTTGATATTGTGCAGCACGAGAATGTCGACGCCGGAGAGATCCGGCACGCCCGCGGCCGACATGCAGCGGACCATCCACCGGTGGAAGGCATGATTGAGCATGATCAGCCCGAATTCGATCTCCGACAAAGCCGGAAGTGCGCCGGTGGCCAGATGACCGGACGAGACGATCGGACCCAGGGGATCCTGTTTCTTTGTGGGCATGCCGCTCCTCCTCGGGAGACGCCGCCAGCCGGGCCGGCGGCGTCTTTTGCTTCGGTTGCTTACATCTTGTTGTAGGAGTCCACGACAGCCTTGCCTTCGTCACCGGCCTTCGCCAGCCAGTCTTCCGTCAGTTTGGCGCCGACTTCGCTCAGACCGGTCTTCAGTTCCTCGCTCGGCGTCACGACTTGCATGCCGTTCGACTTCAGCGTCTCCATGTAGGCGGAGGTCTTCTCGGCAGCGAGGGCCCAGCCGCGGGTTTCAGCTGCGGCGGCGGCTTCCGTCACCGCAGTCTGCACGGCCGGATCAAGGGCGTCGAAGGCCTCCTTGTTGACGAAGATGACATTCTTCGGGATCCAGGCCTGGGTATCGTAGTAGTGGGTCAGCGATTCCCAGATCTTGGAATCGACGCCCGTAGCGCTGGAGGTCATCAGGCCATCGACGACACCAGTGGCCAGTGCCTGCGGCAGTTCCGCCGCCTGCACGGTCACGGGCTGGGCACCGACGAGTTCGGCGATGCGCGAGGTGCCGACGTTATAGGCACGCCATTTCAGACCCTCGAGATCGGCAACGCTGTTGACGTCCTTCTTCGTGTAGATGCCCTGCGGCGGCCAGGGCGTCGTGTAGAGAAGCTTCAGCCCCTGCTCGTCGAGCGCCTTCTCGACGGCCGGCTTGGAAACCTCCCACAGCTTCTTCGACTGCTCGAAGCTCGTGGCCAGGAACGGAATGACGTCGATGCCGAAGATCGGATTCTCGTTCTCATGCAGCGACATCAGCACTTCGCCGGCCTGCGCCTGGCCGGTCTGGACTGCACGCTTGATTTCCGGCGCCTTGAAGAGCGAGGCGTTCGGATGAACGGTGATCTTCAGCTGACCACTGGTTGCCGTGTCCACGTCGGAGGCGAACTGGTTGAGGTTCTCCACGTGGTAGTTTGCCGGAGGATAGGCCGACGGAAGGACCCATGCGGTCTGCGCCAGGGCGGAGCCCGCCGCGGCAAGAATGGCCAAGGAAGCGATCCCCGTCCTGATCAGGTTTGTCTTCAGCGATTGCATTTGCATTCCCCTTTTCTTGGATTAACCCGGAAACGCCATTCGCGGCAGGAACATCACGATATCCGGGAACACCGTGATGATGGCGGCAGTCGCCACGAGCAGGAAGAAAAACGGCAGAGCGGCCCGGGCCACCGTCAGACTATCTCGGCCGCTCATCGTTTGCAGCACAAAGAGATTGAAGCCCACCGGCGGCGTAATCTGGGCCATTTCGACCATCAGCACCAGGAAGATGCCGAACCAGATCAGGTCGAAGCCCGCCTGCTGGATCATCGGGAGGACCACGACGGTCGTCAGCACGATCATCGACAGGCCGTCGATCGCGCAGCCCAGCAGGATGTACATCACCGTCAGGACGGCGATCAGGGCGTAGGGGCTGAGGCCGAAACCATCCACCCAGCTTGCCAGTGCCGCCGGTATGCCGGTGTACCCCATGGCGATCGACATATAGCCGGCGCCGGTGAGGATGAGCATGATCATCGCGGTCATACGCGTTGCACCCATGACGCTGTCCATGAAGCTCTTCCAGGTCAGTGCCTTCTGCCAGGCGGCGATGACCAGCGAGCCCAGCACGCCCCAGGCGGCGCATTCGGTGGCCGTCGCCCATCCCATCAGAAGCGCCGAAAACACCGTCGCGATCAAAAGAGCGAGCGGGATGAGGTTGCGGGTCTCTTTCAGCTTGCTCGCCAGGCTCGTCTTCGGTTCAGGCGGCGGACATTTGTCGGGGTTTCGCAAGGCCCAGACCACGATGGCCGAAATATAGAGCACCATGACGATCACCGCCGGGATGAGCCCCGCGAGAAACATCTGGATGATCGAGACATTCGCAGCGACCGCATAGACGATCATCGTGATCGACGGCGGCACGAGGAAGCCCAGAGTTCCCGCACCGGCCAGCGAGCCGAGGCTGATCATCTCGTCATAGCCGCGCTTCTTCAATTCGGGCAGCGTGATCTTTGCCACCATGGCCGTTGTGGCGGCCGAGGAACCTGAGACGGCCCCAAACAGGCCGCATCCCAGCACGTTGACGTGCACGAGCCGACCGGGCAGCCAGTTCAACCAGGGTGCAAGGCCGCGGAACATCTCGTCGGAGAGCCGCGTGCGGTAGAGGATCTCCCCCATCCAGACGAACAGCGGCAAAGCCGCCAGGCTCCAGGAAGCAGAGCCGCTCCAGGCGTTGGTCGCGAGCGCTGCGCCGATCTGGATGCCGGCGGGCGCAAACTGCATGGCGATGAAGCCGCAGACGAGCAGCGCCACCCCGATCCAGACGCCGCCCACCAGAAGGAGCAGCAGGGTCCCAAGGATGATGCCGGAGACCTCGATGAGCAATCCGTTGTCCATCATCAGACCCCGCTTTCCATGACGCGCTCGATAATCTCGTCCGCGGTATTCGCCGGCGGCTTCTCGTAGCGAGGAGTCCCTCCGAAGAGGACGTGCAGGAGTTCGTCGACGAAGGAAATGGCGAGCACCGACAGCCCGACGGACATGCCCAGCTGCGGGATCCACAGCGGCACGGCGATGACGCCCATGGAGACGTCGTTGAACCGCCAGGATACCCAGGTCATCTCGACGGCATACCAGGCGAAATAGGAGACGGCCGTTGCGCCGATTGCCGTGCAGGCAATCTCGATCAGCCGCCTGCGCCAGCCCTTGAAACGGTCGATGACGAGGCCCATGCGGATGAGTTCAGCAGACCGGAAGGTATGCGCGAGTGCCAGAAAGGCCGTCGCCGCCATGCACCACGCGGCGAAGTCGTCGCCGGCGGGAACGTCGATCCCCAGGGGACGGCCGGCCGACAGTGCCAGCATGATCAGAAAGATGGCGACCAGGAACACTCCGGCCAGATAGCCGGAAGCAAGATAGAGGCCGTCGAGCGACTTCCTCAGCCATTCGGGAAAGATACTGTGACGCGGATCAATGGAGGACACGGGTCATCCTCCCGTAGAACATACGGCTCTCATGCATCATCGGCTCCCCTCGGTTGCCGTTGCGGGCGGGGCACTTGCGGCCCTTCTGCCCGTTATGGAGGCATGATGCAGCAATGTGCAATTTGCTGTCAATCAAACATTGACGTTTTATCGACGAAATGCATTCGTTAAGAAAAACACTCTTTCAGGAGGCGGGACATGACAGACGCGAGATGGGATTTCTGGATCGACCGTGGCGGCACATTCACCGACATCGTCGGGCGCCGACCGGATGGTGAACTCATCGCCCACAAGCTCCTGTCGGAAAATCCGGAAGCCTACCGCGACGCCGCCGTGCAGGGTATCCGCGAGCTCCTGGGGCTGAAGCCGGGCGAGCCTGTTCCTGCCGGTTTGATCGGCGCCGTGAAGATGGGAACGACGGTCGCCACCAATGCGCTGCTGGAGCGCAAGGGCGAGCGGACGCTGCTCGTCACGACCCGCGGTTTCCGCGATGCGCTGGCGATCGGCTATCAGGCCCGCACGGACATCTTTGCCAAGAAGATCATCAAGCCGGAACTCCTCTACAGCGCCGTGGTCGAGATCGACGAACGGGTGCGCGCCGACGGGCAGGTCGAGGCGTCGCCAGACGAGACGGCTGTTCGCCGGGAGTTGCAGGCCCGCTTCGATGCGGGCTACCGCGCGCTCGCAATCGTCTTCATGCACGCCTACCGCTACCCCGAGCACGAGCAGCTGACCGCGCGGATCGCCCGCAAGATCGGCTTCACCCAGGTGTCCGTCAGCCATGAGGTATCGCCGCTGATCAAGCTGGTCGGACGCGGTGACACGACCGTGGTCGACGCCTATCTCTCACCGATCCTGCGCCGCTATGTCGAGCAGGTAGCCTCCGAACTCGGCGCCGATGGCCAGAACGGCGCGCGGCTGATGTTCATGCAATCCTCCGGCGGCCTGACGGCCGCCGACCTCTTCCAGGGCAAGGACGCGATCCTGTCCGGCCCGGCGGGCGGCGTCGTCGGCGCCGTGGAAACATCCAGGCTTGCCGGCTTTACCCGCATGATCGGCTTCGACATGGGCGGTACGTCGACGGACGTGTCGCATTTCGACGGCGAACTGGAGCGGTCCTTCGAGACCGAGGTGGCCGGCGTGCGCATGCGGGCGCCGATGATGTCGATCCACACGGTGGCGGCCGGCGGCGGCTCGATCCTGCATTTTGAGAACGGCCGCTTCCGCGTCGGCCCGGATTCCGCCGGCGCCAATCCCGGACCCAAGGCCTATCGCCGCGGCGGACCGCTGACGGTGACCGATGCGAACGTCATGCTGGGCAAGCTGTCACCCGGCCTTTTCCCGGCGATCTTCGGCCCGAACCGCGACGAACCGCTGGATGCGGATGCCGTGCGCGAAGGCTTCGAGGCGATGGCCGAGGTCATCGGCGACGGACGCACGCCGGAAGAAGTGGCCGATGGCTTCCTGGCCATTGCGGTCGAGAACATGGCGAATGCCGTCAAGAAGATCAGCGTCCAGCGCGGCTATGACGTGACCCACTATGTGCTGACCTGCTTCGGCGGCGCCGGCGGCCAGCACGCCTGCCTCACCGCCGATGCGCTGGGGATATCGACGGTGATGATCCACCCCTTCTCCGGGATCCTGTCGGCTTACGGCATGGGGCTCGCCGACATCCGGGCGACCCGCCAGAAGACCGTTTCCTCCGAACTGTCCGACGCCCTGGCAGCGCTCGGCGCGGTTCGCGACGAGCTGACCTCCAGCGCGCGCCAGGAGATGGCGGCCCAGGGCGTGGCGAATGCCGATACGGACGTCCAGCACCGGGCGCATCTGCGCTACCAGGGCACCGACACGACGATCGCCGTGCCGATCTCCGATGCGGCCGCGATGACGGAGGTCTTCGAGGCGCTTCACCGCAAGCAGTTCGGCTTCATCTTCGAAAACCGCGACATCATCTTCGAATCCTACGAGGTTGAGGCCATCGGCGGCGGCGCCGAAGCATCAGAGCCCACGCATGCGCTCGACGCCTCTGTTCCCGCGGCTGCCGAGGAAACCCGTTTCTTCTCCGGCGGCCAATGGCGCCAGGCACCCGTCTACCGCCGCGCCGACATCCGGCCGGGCGCCAAGGCTTCGGGCCCCTGCCTCATCGTCGAGCCGCACCAGACGATCGTCGTCGAGGATGGCTGGGCCTTCGAGATCACCGCGCTCGATCATGTCGTCCTGAAGCGGGTGAAGGCGCTGGCCCGCAGCAAGGCGATCGGCACCGAGGCCGATCCCGTGCTGCTCGAGGTCTTCAACAATCTCTTCATGTCGATCGCCGAGCAGATGGGCGTAACGCTGCAGAACACCGCCTCCTCGGTCAACATCAAGGAGCGGCTCGACTTCTCCTGCGCCGTCTTCGACGCGCAGGGCGCGCTGGTTGCCAATGCGCCGCACATGCCGGTGCATCTCGGCTCCATGGACCGCTCGGTGGAATCCATCATCGCCGCCAACGCAGGGAAAATTCGCCCCGGCGACGTCTTTGCGCTGAACGCGCCCTACAACGGCGGCACGCATCTGCCGGACATCACGGTCGTGACCCCCGTCTTCGACGAGGCCGGCAGCGACATCCTATTCTACGTCGCCTCGCGCGGCCATCACGCCGATGTCGGCGGCACGGCGCCGGGCTCGATGACGCCGCTTGCCACGACCGTCGACGAGGAGGGCGTTCTCTTCGACAACGTGCTCTTGGTCGACCAGGGCCGTTTCGACGAAGCCGGCATTACCCGGCTTCTCTCCGACCATCCCTACCCCGCCCGCAACGTCGCCCAGAATGTCGGTGACCTGCGCGCCCAGATCGCCGCCAACGAGAAGGGCGTCCACGAAATGCGCAAGATGATCGCGCAGTTCGGCCTCGACGTGGTGCAGGCCTATATGGGCCATGTGCAGGACAATGCCGAGGAAAGCGTGCGCCGCGTCATCGAGACGCTCGGCGATTCCTCATTCTCCTATGCCACCGGCCAGGGCAGCACGATCGAGGTGAAGATCACCGTCGACAAGGCAAGGCGCGAGGCAACCGTCGATTTCACCGGCACCAGCCAGCAGAAGCCGAACAACTTCAATGCGCCGGAGCCCGTGACGCGGGCAGCCGTGCTCTATGTCTTCCGGGTCATGGTCGAGAGCTCGATACCGATGAACGCCGGCTGCCTGCGGCCGATCCGCATCATCGTGCCGGACGGCTCCATGCTGAAGCCGCAGTATCCGGCAGCCGTCGTCGCCGGCAACGTGGAGACGAGCCAGCACGTTACCAACGCTCTCTTCGGCGCGCTGGGGGCGATGGCCGCCAGCCAGGGCACGATGAACAACCTCACCTTCGGCAACGCCATCTACCAGTATTACGAGACGCTGTGCTCCGGCTCACCCGCCGGCATCTTCAACGACGGCTCCGGCTTCGCCGGCACCGACGCTGTGCATGTGCACATGACCAATTCGCGCCTGACCGACCCGGAAATCCTCGAGACCCGCTATCCCGTCTTGCTGGAGGATTTCCACATCCGCGAGAATTCCGGCGGCAAGGGCGAATGGTCGGCCGGCAACGGCACCAAACGCACGATCCGCTTCCTGGAGACGATGGACTGCGCCATCCTTTCCTCGCACCGCACAATCCGGCCGCACGGGCTTGCCGGCGGCGAGGACGGCGCGCTCGGATCGACAACCGTCCGGCGCCTCGACGGACGGATGGAGGATCTTGGCGGTTGTGGCCAGACCGTGCTTGAGGCGGGTGAAGCAGTCTGCGTCGTGACGCCGACAGGCGGGGGCTACGGCACGCCCCGCTGATCCGTCACGAAGAAAAACGGAGCCGACGCAATGCGGCTCCGAGAGGTCAGCCGCCGGAGACCCGGATCGCATCGGCATCACCGAGGCTGCGCCGGACCGCGGCGCTCTCGCTGGCGGGGATGTCGACCGATACCTCAATCTCGCCTTCGAGGGCCGCGTCCTCACGAGCACCGCCCTCATGCGATGCATCTCCGCCTGACGGCCGGGAGCCTGCGGTATTCTCATCGCCCTTGGACTGGATGAAGATGTCGGGCCGCGAGATGCCATGCTGCTGAACGAGATGTTCGACGGCGAGGTCGGCCGCCGCCCGGGTTGCGAAAGTTGCCCGGATCGTCATCGTGCTGTCGTCTGCCATGAGGCTGTCTCCTGCTTTCCAAGGTTCCAGGCACAAACGCCTGGATGACGCAGTGGTTTCGCAGGCCGCGTGTTTTGGCAGCGCAATGACGACCCTGCGCGGCTAGCGCGCCACGATATTGGCCCTGAACAGACCGGCCTTGTCCGCCGGCAGGCCGCGCCAGTAGGAAGGCGGTGCGTCGATCGTTTCGCCAAGGGCTGCCGCAGCGCGCCAGGGCCAGCGGGGATCGAAGAGGAGACCGCGGCCGAGTGCCACGAAATCAGCCCTGCCCTCGACGATGATGGCATTCGCCTGCTCGGCCTCGGTGATCATGCCGACGGCGAAGGTCGCGACACCCGCCTCCTTCTTCACCGCCTCGGCGAATGGCACCTGATAGCCGGGGCCGGTGGTGATCTTCTGCTGCGGCACCAGCCCGCCGGACGAGGTATCGACGAAATCGACGCCTCGTGCGGCCAGCGCTTTCGCAAAGGCAACCGTCTGCGGCAGGTCCCAGCCGCCCTCGACCCAGTCGGTGGCCGAGACGCGCACGCCGACCGGCCGGTTTGCAGGAAAGGCGGCCCGGACCGCTTCGAAGACCTCCAGCGGGAAGCGCATCCGGTTCTCCAGCGAGCCGCCATAGGCATCTTCGCGCTGATTGGAGAGCGGCGACAGGAACTGGTGCAGGAGATAGCCGTGCGCGGCATGGACCTCGATCCCGTCGAAGCCGAGCCGGGCTGCCCGACGGGCCGCGTCGACGAAGGCCTCACGGATCCGGACGAGGCCGGCCGCATCGATTGCCGTCGGCGCGCGGTCGCCCTCCTTGAACGGAATGGCGGAGGGGGCAAAAGTCTCCCACCCACCGGCTTCCAGGCCAATCAACTGGCCGCCGTCCCACGGTACATGGCTGGAGGCCTTGCGCCCGGCATGGCCGAGCTGGATGAAGACGGCACAGTCGTCCACCACCCGCATCGCCTCGATCGCCGTCTTCAGCGATGACTCGGTCGCATCGTCGTAGAGGCCGATATCGCCGGGCGTGATCCGTCCGGCGGGTTCGACGGCCGTTGCCTCGATGATCACGGTGCCGGCCCCCGACAGTGCCAGATTGCCCATGTGGACCGTGTGCCAATGGTTGGCCCGACCATCCTCGGCACGGTACTGGCACATGGGTGACACCACGATGCGGTTCTTGAGCGTGACGCTCTTGAGGGTTGCCGGTGAAAACAGGTGGGGCATCTGGGTCTCCTTCAATGGCTCGAAATCGGGTCTGCGGATCAAGCGCCGAGAAGCTGCAGGATGTCGTCCTCCAGCTCCAGCCCGTTGGCAAGCGCCAACCGCCTTTGCGTGGCGCCACGCTTGCCGGGAAGCCGGGCTCCCGGATCGCTGCCGATCATCTCGGCGAGCAGGGAAAGGCGCGGCAGCATGTCGGCGCCGCCGGACGCCTTCGGGTCGATGACGATGATGGTCTGACCAAGCGCCGGCGGAGCACCTCTGTCGTCCAGCAGGGACGAGGCCTCGAATGCGTATTGCGCGCCGATGATTCCCGCCGCGAGGATTTCCACCATAAGCGCCAGCGCTGCGCCCTTGGCATCCCCGAGCGGCATCATCGTGCCGTCCACGGCCTTCGCGGCATCGGTGGTTGGATGGCCGTCGGCGTCGAGCGCCCAGTCCGCGGGGATGGTGAGACCCTTCTGCTTGGCCGTGACGATCTTGCCGCGGGCGACCTTCGACATGGCGAGATCGATGACGATCGGATCGCCATCCGGCAGGGGGGCGGCAAAGGCGATCGGATTGGTGCCGAAGAGCGCCGTCCGCCCACCCCAGGGCGCCATGGCCGCCGGGGTATTGGCCACCATCAGCGCCACCAGCCCCTGTTCGGCGAAGCGCTCGACGGTCAGCCCCATGACGCCGGCGTGGTGCGAGCGGTGGATGGCGGCAAGCGCGATCCCCGTCTTTGCGGCCAGCGGCGCAAGCTCGGCCACGGCAAGATCGAGCGCCGGATAGGCAAAGCCGAAGGCGGCATCGACGCGCAGAACCGCCTCGGCCGTCTTGGTGGCGGCCGGGATCGCAAAGCCGTCCACCTTCCCGGCGATCGCCTGCGCCGCATAGGTCGGAACCCGGCGCAGCCCATGACCGCCCTGGCCGGCAGCCTCGGCGGCGACCAGCGCCCTGGCGACGCAGCGGGCATTGTCTTCGCTCACCTTGCTGCGCAGCAGGATGGAGACGACGAGGTCTTCGGCTTCGGAAATGGTCAGACGCATGAGAACATCCTTCTAGTCAGTATCCGGCCATCCGCAAGGCGGCCGGAATTGCCGGCAGGGCGAGCGAGGCACCTGACGCGCAGAGGAGAACGAAGACGATCAGCTTCAGCAGCCGCGGCGAGATCGCCGGCGGCAGACGGCGGGCGAGCTGCGTGCCGGCCATCACCGGGAGGATGGCCAGGAAGGCAGGCCAATACTGCCGGTCCGGGAATGTCCCGTCGGCAAAGACGACGCCGAGCCGGACCAACGCATTGACGCCGAAGATCGCGACCAGCGTTTCGCGGATCGCCACGAGCGGATAAGGCTGGCGGTAGAAATGATAGACCAGCGGCGGACCGCTGGTGGAGAACAGCCCGCTCATCAGCCCGGAAAACACCCCGAAGCCGACGAAGGACCCGTCTCCGGCGGGTCGTTCCTCGCGCCGTGGTGGCATGATCAGCTGCAGCGACGAGACGATGATGATGGCGCCCAGCAGGATGCGAAGGACTACCAGGCCATTGTCCGCCAGATGCTCGAGCAGGAGATAGCCGATCACCAGCGACGGCAGGCTGCTCAGAAGGACAAACACGAACTGCCTTTTCAGCACCTCGGTCCAGCCCTTGGCTAACATGATCGAGGCATTGACCAGCGTCAGCACGCCGGTGACGACGGCGGCGTCGCGCAGCGGCAGGATCTCGCTCAGCGCCACCGCCGCCATCAGGATCAGGCCGAAGGCGAAGCCGGTCAGCGTCTGCACATAGGCGGCAAAGCCCGCCATGACCATGAAGGCGAGAGCCTGCGGAGCGGTCAAGCGCGACGCTCCCGGCTGCCTGGGGCCATAACGATCATGGCCGGTCGGTTCATGCCTTGCTGTCCAGCGAGGCCATCAGGTTGGCGAGGAGCACCGTCCGCGGTACCAGGCTGCTGACCAGGATATGCTCGTCGAAGGTATGGGCGCCGGCGCCATCGGCCCCGAGCCCGTCGAGGGTCGGCACGCCCAGCGCGGCGGTGAAATTGCCGTCCGAACCGCCACCGGTCACCATGCCTTCCAGCATGATGCCGAGCTCGGCTGCGATCCTGGCCGTGTGGTCGAAGAGGCGACGCCCTTCCTCGCTCTGGGCGAAGGGCGGGCGGTTGAGATCGCCCGAAATCTCGAAGGTGATGTCGGGATCGACCGGCGTCATCCCCCGGATCTTGTCGATCACCTCGGCGGCTATTGCCGCGTCGGGCAGGCGCAGGTCGAGCTGCAGGCGGCATTCCGCCGGAATGGTGTTGCGACCGGTGCCGCCGTGGATCATGCCGGTCGTCACGGTGATGCCGCGGACCGGATCGTTCAGCGCCTCGAGCTCCAGGACGAGGCGGGCGGCGGCCCGGATCGCCGAACGGCCGTCGAGCGGGCGCACGCCCGCATGCGAGGCACGGCCGCGAACAATGATGTCGAACATGCCGACGCCCTTGCGGGCCGTGACGATCTTGCCGCCGTCACGGGCCGGCTCAACGACCAGCGCATAAGCCGCGTTGCGGGCGAGCTCCTCGATTAGCGGCCGGGAGCTCTTCGAGCCGACTTCCTCGTCCGGGACGATCAGGAGGTCGATCGGCAGGTTGTGTCCCATCTTCGTGGCGAGCTTCATCGCCTCGAATGCCATCAGTACGCCCGCCTTCATGTCGTAGATGCCCGGCCCGTAGAGCCGGTCGCCGTCCTCGCGGAGCGGCAGTTTCTCCCGGATCGTGCCGGTCGCATGCACAGTGTCGATATGGGCGAGGATCAGGACGCTTCTGGCGTTATATCCCTCCAGCCGCGGCGTGCGGACGGCGAGGATGTCGCCGAAGCCGAGCGTGCCCGCCGTCCGTTCGACGGAAAAGCGCGCGTCGCGTGCCAGCACTTCGATGCGATCCGCCAGCCGGTTGACGGCGGCGGCGTCGCCGCTTGGCGTCTCCATCTCCACCCACAGGCGGAGTTCTTCGAGGAAGGCGGCAAGATCGACGTCGCCCGTGGCGATGGGAAGGGTCATTGCGGTATCACTCCTCGTTGTCTGCGGGCACGAGCCGGATCAGATGCGCCGTTGCGGCATCCACCCTGTCGCGGCTGTAGAGCAGCGGCACATAATCTCCGCGCGACCATGGCCCGGAGAGATCGGCGTAATGGAACGAGCGCGGATCGCCTGACTGGCCGGGCGTGTTGACGCAGACGCTGTCGTCCCAGGAGCCGACATCCATGACCAGCCGCACCGAGGCGCCGGCATTCACACCGAAATCGCCAAGCCGGTAAGCTGCGTGCATGGGGGTCGAGCGGCTGCCGCCGACCGGCAGCGGACCGACATTCCATTCTGCATCGGCCGCAGGCTTCACCCGGCTTGCCGCATGCTCGAAGAGCGCCCGGTGCAGGTCGCCCCAGCGCCAGGCGGAGGCGTCAGGGCCGAGTCGGGCCGCGCAATCCTCCCAACCCTTGGTGAGGGTCGAGAGGATCAGCGCGTCCCGCTCTTCACTGCTCCAGAAGTGTTCGGGCGTCTGGAGCAACGAGAGAAGCCGGTCGAAATCGCCGGGAAGCAGAAGCTGGCGCACCGTCTGGTCCGGCGCAAAGCGCGCCAGGAGGACGGGCCGCAGGTGTTTCATCCACCAGACCTCAAAGAGCGCGGCGGCGGCGCTGTGGGCATCGAGACGATGGTCCCAGCCCTGGAAGAGGTCAAACCCGCGGGCCTCGGCCGTTTTGGCCGGCAGCCGCAAGGCGATTTCCCGCAGCAGGGTGACGATCACCTCGGCAGGCCGCGAATAGACATCCGTCTGCAGCGCCATGGAGGCGGCCAGCGTATGGCTGCGGTCGGCGGCGAGCACGGATTTGATGCGCCTTGCCCGGCTGCCTTCGGCCCATTCGTGGCCAATGGAGGGAGCGGCGGGATCGCGATCGGCGGGCAGGTTCATCTCGTTGGCGGAAGCCACGAAGCCAGTGGCCGGGTTGAAGCTGCGCGGCAGTTCATCCGGCGGAAGGAACCCGTCCCACTCGTGGCTGCCGTCGCCCGGAACCGGCAACAGGCCCTGCCAGTTGCGGCGCACCGGCGTGAAGCCGGCCGTGAACCAGCCGATATTGCCCTCGACATCGGCGCTGACATGGCTGACCGAGGGCGTACCCCAGTGGCCGAGCGAATCCGCAAACGCCTCTGCCGAAGGGCTGCGCATATAGGACAGGCTGCCGAGATAGGCGGCGGACCCCGGGCAATGCCAGACGGTGCGCATGGCAACGGCGCGGCAGCGCGCTGTGTCCTCGTGCAGCACCGGCCCATGGCGGGTGAACGAGAGAGTCAGCATCTGCTCGGCATGACCCTTGACGGCAAAGCCCTGCTCGACCCGCTCGATCTTTTCCCAGCCCTCCGCGTGGCGGTAGAGGTCTGGATCGCCATCCTTCGTCTCGTAGACGTAGATGTCCTCCTGGTCCGCCCCGAAGATGGTGAGGCCGAAGGCGGTGCGGTCGTTGTGACCGATGGAGACACCCGGCGCACTCGGCTCGCCCGTCCCGATGACGTTGAGACCTGGCGCTTCCAGATGAACGAGATAGCGCAGCGAAGGAACCACATGGGCACGGTGCGGGTCGCTGGCAAGGATCGGGCGGCCGCTTTGCGTGCGGGAGCCGTGGACGGCCCAGTTGTTGGAGCCTTCTTCGGCGCTGCGCTGCACGATCTCGCCGAGATCGGTCACCTCCGTCCAGGTCCAGGCGTCATCGAGAATGGCGGACAGCCGCTCCTTTTCAAAGGTCACCGGCGCGGTCGCGAGCTTGAAGAGCCGCACCGCCTCCAGCGGGATGTCCGCGAAGGACAGCCCGTCCGCCAGCTTCGGCTCCACCGGCGGGTCGAGCTCGAAACGCAGGAGGTCCGTCGTGGCATCGGCCATCGCCATGACGTTGGCGCGCAGGATCTCGGAGACGCCATTGCGGGTCAGCGCGTGGCTGCGGATCCGTACCACGTCCTCCGGTTGCCAGGGCGCGGGGCGTGTGCCGAACACGGCAAATTCCGGCGGAAGTCGCTCCGGCTCCCGTTCGCAGAGCGCGATATAGGCGTTCACCCCGGCGGCGAAGGCGGTGCAGATCGCCTGCGTGTCGTCGGCGTAGGCCAGCCATTCGGCGTCCATGTCGCCGCGATAGAGGAAATGGCGCGCCGCATGGTCCTGAGCCAGATAGCCGGGGCCGAAGTCCGCGGCCAGCAGGCCGAGGCCGCGCTTGCGCCACAGGTCGAGCTGCCAGAGCCGGTCGCGCGCGGCATTGAAGCCCTGCAGGAAAAACAGGTCCGCCTCGCTTGCCGCCCTGATGTGTGGGATGCCCCACCGGTCGACACGGATCTCGGCCTCGGCGCTCAGTCCGGAAAGCCCGATGGTTTCTTCAGTGGCGCGATCGGTCATGGCATGTCTTTCAGGCGTGGTGGCAGGCGACGCGGGCGCCGTCGGGACGCGGCGTCAGTTCGGGGCGCACCTTCGAGCAGATCTCCGTCGCCAGCGGACAGCGCGTATGGAAGGCGCAGCCGGAGGGGATATTGGCCGGGCTCGGCAGTTCGCCCTGCAGGATGAAGCGCTGCTTGCCGCGCTGCACGACCGGATCGGCCTCCGGCACCGCCGACATCAGCGCCCGGGTGTAGGGATGCTTGGGATCGGCGAAGAAGGTGTCGCGGTCGGCAATCTCGACGAAGCGGCCGAGATACATCACCACCACCCGGTCGCAGATGTGGCGCACGACGCTGAGGTCGTGGGAGACGAAGAGGTAGGACACGCCCATGCGCTGCTGCAGCGCCACGAGCAGGTTGAGGATCTGCGCTCGCACCGAGACGTCGAGGGCCGAGACCGGCTCGTCGCAGATCAAGAGATCCGGCTCCAGCGCCAGTGCCCGGGCAATCACCACGCGCTGTCGCTGGCCGCCGGAGAACTGGTGCGGATAGCGGTCGGCATGTTCCGGCCGCAGCCCGACCTGCGTCAACAATTCCCCGACGCGCTCCTTCAGCGCCTTGCCCCGCACGATGCCGCGCACGATCAGCGGCTCTCCGATGGTCGCCCCGATGGTCGAGCGCGGGTCCAGCGAAAGGGCGGGATCCTGGAAGATCATCTGCACCTTGCGGCGGATGTCGTTGAGCTTGCGGCGATCGGCACCGACCACCTCTTCGCCACTGATCCTGACGCTTCCCGACACCGGCGCCTGCAGGCCGACGATGGTGTTGGAGAGCGTGGACTTGCCGCAGCCGGATTCTCCGACGAGCGCCACGGTCTCTGCCTTTTTGATATCGAGATCGACGCCATTGACGGCCTTGACGACGACGCCCGACAAGCCCAGAAGCCCGCCGCGACCACCGAAGTGGACGGCAACGTCGCGCAGTTCGAGAACATTCTGCTGGTTTTCGGTCATGCGGCTATCCCACGGATTTCGGCCATGCGGTCGATGTGCCAACAGGCGGAGCGGTGGCCGCCGCCGCAGTCAAAGAGCGGCGGCTGCTCGACCCGACATTTTTCGGTCGCCAGCGGACAGCGGTCGGCGAAACGGCAGCCGGCACCGAATTCGTTCGGCGTCGGCACCCGGCCCTCGATCGTCGCCAGATCTGCCTTCGGCGCGTCGCTGAGCTTCGGGACGCTGGCGAGCAGGAGGGCGGTATAGGGATGCCGAGACTTTTCGAAGAGAGCCTCGACTGGGGCGACCTCCGCAATGCGTCCGGCATACATCACCGCCACGTCGTCGGCGATGTCGGCCACCACGCCCATGTCGTGCGTGATGATGACGATGGACGTGCCACGGTCGGCGACGAGCTTTTTCATCAGGTCGAGGATCTGGGCCTGGATGGTGACGTCGAGCGCCGTGGTCGGCTCGTCGGCAACGAGTACGCGGGGGCTACAGATCAGCGCGATCGAGATCATGATGCGCTGACACATGCCACCCGACAGCTCGAACGGATACTGGTGCAGCCGCCGATCGGGATCGGGAATGCCGACATCGGCGAGCATCTGGCGCGCTTTGGCATAGGCCTCGGCCCGCGGCACCTGATGGTGGGTCCGGTAGGCAGCCGCAATCTGGGCACCCACCGTCGTCAGCGGATCGAGCGATGCGCTCGGCTCCTGAAAGATGATCGAGATCTCCTTGCCGCGCGCCTTGCGGAACTCGCGCTCCGACAGGGCGGTGAGGTCTCGGCCGTCGAGACGTATGCTTCCGCCCGACCGCCGCGCCGCCGGCGGCAGCAGACCGAGCATGGCATAGGAGGTCAGCGACTTGCCGCAGCCGGATTCGCCGACCAGCGCCATCACCTTTCCCGGAGCAACGGTGAACGAAATTCCGTCGACGACATTGGCACCGTCGATCTCGATGGTCAGGTCTTCAACCGACAGCAGCGGGCGCGGGTCCATGTCCATCCGATACTCCCTCAGCCCGCACTTGCCGGCGCGGCCGGCTCGGGTCGCTTGTAGTTGCCGATCGAATTGCCGCCGTCGACGCTGAGGACAGCGCCGGTGATGAAGGCGGCCGGGTCGGAACAGAGATAGGCGATCGCGCCCGGCGCATCGTCCGGGCCGCTGGCGCGTCCGAGCGGGATGTTCTTCAGCATGTTCTGCACATAGGCGTCATCCAGCGCCGAGACCTCGCTGCCCGGCGCAAACCCCGGCTCGACGATGTTGACCCGGATGCCGTGGTGGGCGAGCTCCATGGCGAACCCCTTGGACAGGCGCTCGATGGCGGTCTTGGAGGTGCAGTAGGGCACGGAGTTCTGGTTCATCTTGCGGGCGGCACCGGAGGAGATGTTGACCACCGACCCCTTCTTGCCCTCGGCGATCATCAGCTTCGCCATTTCGCGTGTCAGCACGAAGGGCGCCCGCAGGTTGACGCCGAAGACGCGGTCCCAGTCGGCAAACTCCATGTCGAGCAGGCTGAAGCGGGTGTAGATGCCAGCATTGTTGACGAGAATGTCGGGCGCCTTCCACTCGCGGCGCACCAGATCCACCAGATCCAGCATCGACTCATCGCTCGTCAGTTCGGTGGCGTGCAGCAGCGTGGTGGCCGGATCGAGGTTGAGATCCGCCGCAACCTTCTCAAGCGCATCCATGCGGATATCGCTGAGGCAGAGCTTTGCGCCGCGCTTGGCGAAATAGGCCGCGGTCCAGCCGCCGAAGATACCGGCAGCGCCCGTGATGACCATTGTCTTGTCTTGGAATTCCATGCGGGTACCTCAGCGGGAACGGGAGCGCGGGTCGAGCTGGTCGCGCAGCCAGTCACCGAGCACGTTGACGGAAAAGACGAGAAGGAAGAGGCAGACGCCGGGAACGGCGACGATCCACCAGGCCCGTTCGAGATACTGGCGGCCGACGCTCATGATCGAGCCCCAGCTTGCCGACGGCGGCTGGATGCCGAGGCCAAGGAAGGAGAGGCCTGATTCCATCAGGATCATCAGGCCGAATTCCGCCGTCGCCACGATCAGGATCGGTCCTGCGATATTGGGCAGGACATGGTGGAAGAGGATGCGCACGGCGCCCGCCCCGGCAAGCTCGGAGGCCTTGATGAAGGGCAGGTTCGACACCTGCAGCGTCTGGGCATAGGCGACGCGGGTATAGCGCGGCCAGCGGGTCAGACCGAGGACGAGGACGAGCTTCAGGAAGCCCGGGCCGAGCACGG
This sequence comes from Pseudorhizobium marinum, assembly GCF_000705355.1. Classification (NCBI taxonomy): domain Bacteria; kingdom Pseudomonadati; phylum Pseudomonadota; class Alphaproteobacteria; order Hyphomicrobiales; family Rhizobiaceae; genus Pseudorhizobium; species Pseudorhizobium marinum. The sequence goes on along the minus strand of NZ_JMQK01000020.1, from coordinate 28,139 downwards.
CGACCGTCAGGACCGCCAGCAGAATGGCCGGAATCGACATCATGATGTCGACGAGGCGCATGATGATCGTCTCCGTCCAGCCGCGGAACCAGCCGGCAAGCATGCCGAGCGAAACGCCCACCAGTGTCGAGACCACCACGGAGAGAACGGCGACGCCGAGCGAGATCCTGGCACCGTAGAGCGTGCGGGAAATCAGGTCGCGGCCGAGATCATCCGTTCCCAGCCAGTAGGTGATGCCGCGATAGGAAAAGCCCGGCGGCTTCAAGCGGGCCAGAAGCGTCTGGTTGTTTGGATCGGCAGGCGCGAAAAACGGCGCAAAGACTGCCAGGAGGATGATCACAGTCAGGAGGATGGAGACGACGATCACCGACAGCGGAACGCGGCGAAGACGCTGGCGGACGGCATGGGCGCTTGCGATCACGGACATCTCCTCACCTGACCAGACGGATGCGCGGATCGACGACCACGTAGACGAGGTCGGCCAGCACGCTGGTCAGCACATAGACGAATGAAATCAGCAGCACGATCACCTGGACGACGAGGAAATCGCGCGACTGGATGGATTGGATGGCGAGCTGCCCGATGCCCGGCCAGGCAAAGACGGTCTCGATGATCACCGCACCGGCGAGCAGGTTGCCGATTTCGAGCGCGGCGATGGTGATGACCGGGATGGAGGCGTTGCGCAGCACGTGACGAAAGACCACCTGCCCGAGCGACAGGCCGCGCGCGCGGCCGGCCCGGACATAATCCTTGCCGAGCTCATCGATGATCGCGATCCGCGTCATGCGCGCGAAGGTCGACATCGACAGCGCACCGAGCGCGATGGAGGGCATGATCATGGCGGAGAGTTCGCCGGCCCCGGAGGTCGGCAGCCAGCGCAGGGTAACCCCGAAGATGAAGATCAGCAGGATGGCGGACAGGAAGGTCGGGACGCTCTGGCCGGTAACGACGATGGCGGTCAGGATGCGCTCGATGGCGCTGCCGCGCATGGTGGCCATGACGATGCCGGCGGGAATGCCGATGCCGATCGCGACGACAAGCGCACCCGCGGCGAGCTGGATCGTATAGGGCAGCCGCGACGCGACGATGTCGAGGGCTGGCACGCGCTGGACGACGGAAATGCCGAAGTCCAGCTGGGTGAGCCCGTAGAGGTAGTCGAGATACTGGATATGGATGGGCCGGTCGAAGCCGAGCTGGTGACGCAGCTCGGCAATCATTTCGGCCGAAGCATCCTGGGGGACCAGAAGAAGCGTCGGGTCCCCCGAGAGATGCATGACGACGAAGACGATCGTGAGCACGCCGAAGATTGCGACGATTGCCTGTATCAATCTCTGGACGGCGTAATTCAACACGATCGTTTTCCCCGCCTTTTACTGCTGCCAGCTCATGTCCATGACGAACATGGCTTCGTTGGCCGTCGGCTCCCACTGCAGGTTCTTGGCTGCGCCGTAGAGCGCATAAACCTGGTAGAGGCCGAGACCCGGAACGTCTTCGCGCAGGATTTCATAGGCCTGCTTGTAGAGCTCCTTGCGCTTTTCCTCGTCGAGGATTGTGCGGGCTTCATCCACCAGAGCGTCGTACTTCTCGTTCTTGTACTTGGCCCAGATGCTGCCGCTGCGAAACAGCGGGAAGATAATGCCGTCGGCATCCTGGCAGGCGCAGGACCAGGCGCCGAAGGCAAGACCGCCGGCATTTTCGGCATCGCCCTGGCGGCGCTTCAGGAAGGTTGCCTGATCGCTGGAAGAAATCGTCACGTTCAGGCCGACCTCGTTGACCATCTGCTGAATGGCCTCGACGAGCGCGCGCGGATAGGACGGCGACGTCAGGAACTCGACTGTCGCGCCTTCCGCACCGGCTTCCTTGACCAGTTCGGCGGCCTTCGCCGGGTCATAGGGATAGCCTTCCACGTCCTCGGTGTAGCCGAAGATCGGCTCGGCACCGACCACGTTCACCGCCTTGCCGTAACCTTCCAGAAGCGCGTCGACGAGACCCTGCTTGTCGATGGCATAGGCGATCGCCTGTCGCACGCGCAGGTCCTTCGTCGGGCCGGCCTCGGCGTTGATGTAGAGGTAACCGACGCGCTCCGTCTCGCCCGAGAGAAGCTTCGTGTTGCTGTCGCTCTCGATCGTGGACGCCTGGTCCGGCGGCACGTCGCGGACGAGATCGGCCTTGCCGGTCTTCAGGTCGGCGATGCGCGTCGAGACGTCCGGAACTGCGCGGAAGACGACCTTTTCGAAGGGCGGCTGGCCGCGCCAGTAGTCGTCATAGGCTTCGAGGTTGGTTGCGATGCCCTTCTGCCATTCGACCAGCTTGTAGGGTCCACTGCCCATCGGGTTCAGGTTGAACTCCTGGTCGCCGACCTTCTCGACATAGGCCTTGGGAACGATGGACAGCTTGACGAGTTGCGCCAGCAGTGCCGGATAGGCCGATTTCGTCGTCACCTTTACCGTCGTCGCATCGACGGCTTCCGCCGTGGCGATCTGGTCGAACTGCGACAGCTGCGGGCTTTTCAGCGCCGGGTCGATGATGCGGCCGATCGAGAAGGCGACATCTTCCGCAGTCAGCTTGGTGCCGTCCTGGAAGGTGACGTCGTCGCGGATCTTGAAGGTGATGGTCGTGTCGTTGTCGTAGGTCCACTCGGTGGCGATCTGCGGCACGATCTTGCCGGAGGTGTCGCGTGTCAGCAGATTGTCGAAAATGTTGCGGTAGACCGTGTAGCTGTCGGTGTTCCACTGCAGATGCGGGTCGAGTGTGGCCGCATCGTTCGGCAGATCGATCGTCAGCGTGTCCTTGGTCTGGGCGTTTGCCGTCGACGTCATCAGCGCCATGACCACGGCCGCGATGGATGCTAGTCCTGTTTTCATGTCTTCACCCTCTTCTTTATTGGTTTTCTAGCTTGATGGACCAGCGTCAGCTGGCAGGCGCGGCAGTGATTAGGCCGCATTCGTCGGCGCAGTAGCGGGCAAGGTCCGCATGCGTGCAGAACCAGACGTCGCCCTTCGACTGGGCAAGCCGGATGGTTTCCTCAAGAATGAAAATGCGGGAACGGTGCCCGACGTGGTGCGGGTGCAGGGTCACCTGGAAGAGGCCACCCTCCTCCCATGCGACATCCAGCTCGCGCCGGAGAATGTCGGCGACCATGGCCGGCCCGCCATAGGGGCGCGCACCTGTCATCCGGTCCATCGCCACATAGGGGGCATCGTCGCGGATCCATTCTACGGGGATCTCGACCATGCCGGTCGGTTCGCCGTCTTCCAGAAGCTCATAGGGTTCGTCGTCTGCCATCAGCGAGGAATCGTAGAGCAGGCGCATCTCACGGGCGATCGCCAGCGTGTAGGGGCTGAAATCCCAAGATGCCGTGCGCATGCCCACAGGGCGCACGCCCGAGAGCTTTTCCAGCATGTCGGCTGCCCGCAGCGCCAGATCCCGTTCCGTTGCGTGGTCGAGACGCGAATTGAACTCGTGGATCCAGCTGTGCATGCCGATCTCATGGCCGCCGGCAATCACGGCCTTGACCTCGTCCGGATTGATCATCGCCGAAACGGCGGGCATGAAGAAGGAGGCTGGAACACCGTATTTTTCTAGAAGCGCCAGGATGCGCGGCATGCCGCGACGGGCGCCGTACTGGCCCTGACTCAGCCGGCTTATGGAGCCGCCGCCGTTCCTGAGCTCGAAGGTCTCGTGGTCTGAATCGAATGAGATCGCGACAGCCATGCGGGCGCCGTTCTTCCAGGCGGCCGGCTTCAGCGATCGTCCGGCTCGGGCCTTGCCAATCTTCTGGCGCCAGATATCCTCGGCCCACATCCAGGGTTGATGCTGATCGTGATCTCGCGTGGCGCTCATCGGTAGCCTTCATCCTGCGGCGCGTCGCGACTTGCGTTTCGCCTCTGCCCCAAAAGTGTTACAAGCCCAAGAATTAATCAGCAATCGAGGTTTTGTTCACGTACATGAACTCCGAGGTGAAAAGCGCAGGGCGCGTCCTTGATCTTCTCGAGTATCTGTCGCAGCGGCGGGAGGCGGTATCGCTGTCGCAGATCATCCGTGACCTCGGCTTTCCGAAGTCCAGCGCCCACGGCCTGCTTCAGACCCTGACGGCCCGCGGGCACCTGACGCAGGACGAGGCGGGGCGCTACATCCTGATCGAGTCCAGCCACGGCTTTCCCTTCCGCCCGCACGAGGAGCCGCTGGTCGTCACCGCCCGCCCCTACATGGAGCGTCTGCGCGACGATTCCGGGGAGACGGTGCTGCTGTCGACCATGAATGCCCATTGCGACATCCGCAGGCTCGCCAAATGCGTCAGTCACCATCCGCTGCGCTACGACGTCCACCTGGATGCGGCGATCACCCCCTATTGCACCGCCACCGGGCGGCTTCTCCTGGCTCACGCCAGACCGGACGTTCTGGAGAGCTATCTCTCCCGGGTGCAGTTCCTCACCTACACCCGCTATACGGTCACGGATCCCGCCGAATTGCGCAGGCTGCTCGCCAAGGTGCGCCGTGACGGCTATGCGCTGAACGACCAGGAGTTCATCACCGGCTCCACCGGCATCGCCGCACCGGTCTGCAACGGCGATGGCGAGGTGATCGCGGCGCTCAATCTCGGCACCCTGACATCCCGTTTCCTGGAGAGACGGGAACTGCTGATCCTGATGGTGCGCGAAGCCGCCTTCCAGCTCAGTCGCGCCATGGGATACCGGCCCTGAGGAGCCGACTGTCCATATATGCAGCCTCCTCACGCTCAGGGTGTCGCATTCGCTCAAATTCCATTTTGGAATAGCTGCCGGAAATCTTTTCATTTTCCTGTGTGTGCGACCAAAGCGACTATGATCCCAGTTAATGCGGAGAAAAGTCATGAACCAAAGCAAGGCCCTTTGGGGTGGTCGTTTCCGGTCCCAGCCCGACCCTGCGCTGACCCGCTACTCACGCTCCGATGCAAGCCACCTCCGCCTCGTTGGCTTCGACGTTGCCGGTTCTCGCGCCCATGCCCGTGAACTCGTGCGTGCCGGCATTCTCGACGACGAGGAATGCCGGAACATTCTGGCGACCCTTGACGCGATTGCGGCGGAGGCCGCAAGCGGAGAGATCGCGCCGGTCGCCGGCGACGAAGATATTCACACCTTCATCGAGCGCCATCTGATCGAGCGCCTCGGGGACCTGGGCGGCAAGCTGCGCGCGGGTCGCTCGCGCAACGACCAGGCCGCAAACGACCTCAAGCTGTATCTGCGGGAGGAGGCCAAGGCCGTCTCGATCGAGCTTCTGGCGCTGATCGACGCCCTGATCGGCCAGGCGACCTCCCATCTGGAAAGCCCTGCCCCGGGGTTCACGCACCTTCAGGCCGCCCAGCCGATCGTTTTCGGCCACCAGCTGATGGCTCACGCGCAGGCCTTGTCGCGCAATCTCGACCGGCTGCGCGACTGGCATCGCCGCAGCGATCGCTCGCCGCTGGGAGCCGCGGCGCTTGCCGGCAGCGCCATCGCCCGCTATCCGCACGAAACCGCGCTGGAACTCGGCTACGAAGGCTCCTTCGAGAACTCGATCGATGCGGTCGGAAGCCGCGACCACGTCGCCGAATTCATCTTCGTCACGGCCATGATCGGCATCGACCTGTCACGGCTTTCCGAGGAGATCATCCTCTGGTGCTCCCAGTCCTTCTCCTGGGCGAAGCTGGATGACGCCTTCTCGACCGGCTCCTCGATCATGCCGCAGAAGAAGAACCCGGACATTGCCGAACTGACCAGAGGGCGAAGCGCGCGCCTGATCGGCTGCCTGTCGAGCATCATGGCCACCCTCAAAGGCCTGCCCTTCGCCTACAACCGCGACCTGATCGAGGACAAGAAGGCTGCGTTCGAAGCGGTCGACACCCTGCATATGGCGCTGCCTGCGATGAGCGGCCTCGTGCGGACGCTGCAGTTCGACACGGCCCGCATGCGGGAAGCGGCGACCCAGGGCTTTACCCTTGCGACCGAAATGGCCGACTGGCTGGCGCTGCGCGGCGTGCCCTTCTCGCACGCCCATGAGATCACCGGCAGGGCCGTGCGCTACTGCGAGGATCACGGCATCACGCTGGAAGAGCTCACACCGCAGATGCTGGCAGAGATCGATCCGGCGCTGGAGCCTTCGATCATGGAGCACATGTCGGTGGAAGCCGCGCTTGCAGCACGCTCGGCGCAGGGCGGCACGGCCCCTGAAGCCGTCCAGCGCCAGATCGGCCGCCTCGGCCTGACCCTGGCTTCACTTCGCGCCTGGGCGGAGGAGGGTGCGCAATGACCCCTGCCGCCGTATCTGAGGCCAATCGCACGCCGGTGAGACCGGATCCGACCGCCTTCACCATCATGCCGCGCCGTCACTACGGGCGGTGGCTGGCGACGGCCCTCATCCTGCTCGCCATCGGCGGCATCGTCAGGGCCTTCGCACTCGGCCAGATCGAATGGTCCGTGGTCGGACAATTCCTGACCGCGCCGGCGATCCTCTTTGGCCTCGTCAACACCATCATCATGGCGATCGCCGCCATGGCGCTCGGCATCACCCTCGGCGTCCTCTTCGCGGTGATGGTCATGTCGCCGAACCCGGTGCTGCATTACTCCGCCAAGGGCTACATCTGGTTCTTCCGCGGCACGCCGCTGATCCTGCAACTCCTGCTCTGGTTCAACCTTGCCCTGGTGTTTCCAACACTTGGGATCCCTGGCATCTTCGAATTCCGGACCGTCGATGTCATCACCCCCTTCATGGCGACGCTCCTCGGATTGGGGATCAACCAGGGCGCCTACACGGCTGAAGTCGTGCGGGCCGGCATCCTGTCGGTCGACCAGGGCCAGACGGAAGCCGCACAATCCATCGGCATGGCGCGCCCGACGATCATGCGCCGCATCGTCTTGCCGCAGGCCATGCGCGTCATCATCCCGCCGGTCGGCAACGAATTCATCAGCATGGTCAAGCTAACCTCGCTCGCGTCAGTCATCCAGTTCTCCGAGATCCTGCGCAACGCGCAGACGATCTACTTCGCCAACGGCCGCGTCATCGAACTCCTGATCGTGGCGGCCATCTGGTACATCGCCGTGGTCTCGGTCATGTCGTTCGGACAACACTTCCTGGAGCGCCGGTTTTCGCGCGGACAGGCCAACCGGGGGCGTGGCCAATGAGCTTGGACCCAAGGCAATCTGCGCAGACGCTGCTGTCCGCGCGAAAGGTCACCAAGACCTTCGGAAGCCTGACCGCACTCGATGCGGTTGATCTCGATGTCACGCGCGGTGAGGTCCTGTGCATCATCGGCCCCTCCGGCTCGGGCAAGTCGACCCTGCTGCGCTGCCTGAATCAGATCGAGCGCTTCGACCGTGGCGCGATCTGGATAGACGAGGAGCTGGTCGGCTATCGCCAGGACGGCGACACGCTCTACGAACTGGACGACCGCGCCATCGCACGCCAGCGGCTTGCCTGCGGCATGGTCTTCCAGCGCTTCAACCTGTTCAACCATATGACGGCCTTGCAGAACGTCATGGAAGGCCCCGTCACCGTCCTGAAGCGACCACGCCAGGAGGTGCGCCAGGAGGCCATCGCCTTGCTGCAAAGGGTCGGCTTGTCGGACAAGCACGACGCCTATCCTGCGCAGCTTTCGGGCGGCCAGCAGCAGCGGGTGGCGATCGCTCGTGCGCTCGCCATGAAGCCGAAGCTGATGCTGTTCGACGAACCGACATCCGCGCTCGATCCCGAACTCGTCGGCGAAGTGCTGACGGTCATGCGCGACCTCGCCGCCAGTGGCATGACCATGATCGTCGTGACCCATGAGCTCGGCTTCGCGCGGGAGGTGGCCGACCGCGTCATCTTCATGGACGGCGGCCGCATCGTCGAGACCGGCGCTCCGGACCAGGTCCTGGGGGAACCCTCGGAACAGAGAACAAGAGACTTCATAGCGGCCGTGCTGTCGTAAGGCTCGGCCTATAACAAGAGAGGAACTGAAAATGTCATTGAAAACACTTCTGATCGCCGGCACGTCGCTTGCGGCCATGGCCACCTTCGCAACCGCCCAGGAATTGCCTCAGCGCATCCGCGATGCGGGGACCATTGTTGCCGCAACGAACCCGAACTACGCGCCCATCGTCTACAAGGATCCGGCGACGAACACGCTCCAGGGCCTCGATATCGCGCTTGGCGAGGCCATCGCCGAAGAACTCGGCGTCAAGGTCGAATGGCAGGAAACCGAGTTCGTCCAGATGCTGCCCTCGCTCCAGACGGGTCGCGTCGACATGGCCATGGCCGGCATGTCCGACCTTCCGTCCCGCCGCGAGACCGTCGACTTCGTCGACTACATGGTTTCCGGCGCTCAGTTCTACACGTTGAAGGCGCTCTCGGAAAACATCACCGGCACCGCCGACCTGTGCGGCAAGCGCGTCGGCGCGTCGCGCAACACGAACTGGCCGAAGCAGATCGGCGAGTGGAGCCAGGCAAACTGCGAGGCGAAGGGACTGGCGCCGATCGAAGTCGTCGGCACCGAAGGCTCGGTCGACGCGCGCACCCAGCTGAAGAGCCAGCGCCTCGATGCGGCCGTGCAGGGCAACGAGACCCTTCCCTACTTCCAGGATCTGGAACCCGACACCTACGTGCTGCTGGGAGAGCCCTTCACGCGTTCGCTGGCCGGCATTCCCTTCCTCAAGACCGAGGAAGGCGCCCAGATCCGCGAGGCGGTACAGGGCGCGCTGGAGAGACTGAAGGAAAGCGGCCGCTACTCCGAGATCTTCGCGGAATACGGCCTGACCGCCAATGAGATCGACGCCATCTCCCTCAACCAGGGAGAATAGGCCTTGGCATGCCGGACCGGCGGTGACAAACGTCCCGCTGGTCTGGCCCCTAGTCTCGAGCTTTGACCTCTTCCATCAGCCACTCATGAAACAGGCTGAGCGCACGGCGGGGCGTCCGGTCCGCGGGTCGTGTGAACCAGTAACAATTCGGGCTCTGGAAGCCGAGACCGGCCGGATTGATCAGATCTCCCGACGCAAGTTCCTGAACCACCAGTTCCCGCGGAATAAGCGCCAGCCCCTGCCCCGCAATCGCCGCGCGGATCACCAGGGTGTAGAACCCGAAGCGCACATAGTGGCGTGGTTCGGGGGCGTCCGCCGGCAACCCCAGAGCCGCCTGGAGATTGTGCCAGCAGTTGGGGGTCTGTGGATGCTCCAGAAGGGTGAAGGGACCGATATCCGCAAGCGTCTCGAGACCACCCGTCCGGCCGATGTAATCGGGCGCTCCGACCAGGGCGACATCGGCACCGAACAGATAATCGGCCGCCTGCCCGCGCCACGGCGGCGCGCCATAGCGAAAGGCGGCATCGGGTTCGGCCTGGCCCGGCGTCTCGAAGCTTGTGAACTGGACGTCGATCGTCGGATATTGCTCGGCAAATCGTGCAAATCGCGGCAGCAGCCAGCGATCGCCCAGGATCGGCAGCAGATGGAGGCGCAGGACATCGGGATCGCTCGACAGCCGCGCCACCCGAAGCGCGGCGTCCTCCAGCGCCTTCAGGGCGATCTTCGCCTGTTCCAGGTAGATCTGCCCGGCCTCGCTCAGCTGCAGACCCGACGTGTGCCGCACGAACAGTCTTTGTCCGACCGAGGCCTCCAGCTTCGACAACTGCTTGCTCACGGCGCTTTGCGACAGGTTCACGGCATCGGCCGCTGCGACCGTCGACCCTCGTTCAGCCAGTGCGATCAGGACCCTTAGCCCTGCTGTCGACGGTATTCGTGAATTCAAGCCTGCTTGCTCTCGATTGGCCACATTGACGGTCTGCCATGTCCCCGCGCATCGTCAGGGTTCTGCGGGCGACATCAGCAATATCCTAGAGCATAGTAGCACATTGCAGAAGGACGCCAGTGGCTGCTTTCAGGCAAGGCGGTCGTCATCGTCGCGGGTCCAAGGTGGCAGAGGTCGACAAGAGGCCCACCTTCCAGTAACACCGCTGTCCGAACCCTGGGACATGGCGAGCAAAGTCAGGATCTGTCAGCCTGGGGTGCGCGAAGCCCGGACGCAACATAGATGTCGTCCAGCGCCCTCATGTTGCCGATGGCATCCTCGCCGCCCGTCGGTAGCGGTGATCCGTTCTCGACCGCGTCTACGAATGCTGCCAGCTGGTAGTCGTAAGTGGTGCCTGCGGCCAGCGTGAATTCGCGATAGCTGCCGCCGAACCACTCCCGGATGGAATGTCCTTTGTGCGGCAGGCAGGGGTTGTCGAGCTCGACCACGCCCTTCTCGCCTTCGATCCGCAGCAATCCCCGAAACGGCGGGCTGGCGATGTCTGCAACCAATTGCGCGTCGACGCCGCCGCCAAAGCGCATCTTGACCTCCATCCGCTGATCGACGTTGAGCGGCGTAAGCTTGGCCTGCGCAGACAGAATCTCCGGCTCCTTGCCCATGAAGCTGCGCAGCCAGTGCAGTGGATAGCATCCGAGATCCATCATGGCGCCGCCACCCTGTGCCGGGTCGTGCCGGATGTTGTGCGGGTCAAACGGGATATCGACATGGAACTCGGCCCTAAGCGCGCGGATTTCCCCGAGCGCTCCTGACCGCTTGTGGGCAAGAAGATGCAGGAAGACGGGGTGATAGCGGTCGTGAAATGCTTCGGCCAGCACTCTGTCGGCCTCCTCGGCTGCTTCGACCATGACCTCAGCCTCTGCTGCGGTCATCGCCAGAGGCTTTTCGCAGAGCACATGCTTGCCGGCCTTCAGCGCCTTGATCGACCATTCGGCGTGCGCGGCCGGCGGCAGGGCGTTGTAGACGATGGTGATGTCCGGATCGGCGAGAAGCTCGTCATAGCCCGCGTAGGCCTTGGTGATCCCGTGCAGCCGCGCATACGCCTCGGCAGCGGCGTGACGTCGGGAGGCGACTGCATGGATGCAGCAGTCATCACGGCGACGCACAGGCTGAATGATGGATCGCGGCGCAATGCCGGCCGCGCCCAGAATGCCGATCTTGTGCATTAGTCTGCTCCTCAATCGAAAAAGTCGTGGTCTTCCGGCGACAGGTAAGCCTTGGCGCGGTCCGCAATGATCTCCACCCCCATGCCCGGCCGGTCCGGGACGTCGATCATGCCGTTCGTCACGATCGGCGATGGAAATCCCTCGACCAGATCCGTCCACCATTCCGGGTCGGCGGTCGTGTATTCGAAGGCGATGAAGTTGGCAGGAAGCGTGGCGGACACCTGAACCAGGGCCGCCAGCCCCAGCAAGCCGTTGGCAGTCCCGTGAGGTGCAACCGTAATGCCATGCAGATCCGCATATTCCGCGATCCACTTCAGTTCCGCGATTCCCCCCACGTCGGCAGGATCCGGCCCAATCACGTGGACAGCGTGGGATTCGATCAGGTCCTTGAAGTTCTGGCGCAGATAGATCTGCTCACCCGTGTGGATGGGCGTCGTCGAGCATCGGGTGAGTTCCCTGTAGACGCCCGCATTGACCCATGGCGTATAATCCCCCGACAGGAGATCCTCGAGCCAAAGGAGGTTAAAGGGCTCGAGCATCCGCGCCAGACGGATCGCGTCCGCCAGCATCCAGCCCGGGCCGCAGTCCAGCGCCAGGCCGATCCTGTCGCCCGCCACCTCCTTCATTGCGGCGACGCAGTCCACGAAGTGCTTCAGGCCTTTTTCCGTGACGGGGCCGCGGTCGAGTGCGCCGTGAAACGGGCTGACAGTCGGCTCCCCATAATAGAAGTTCGGCACCTCGCGCTTCATCGCGGAATGAAAGCCGATGGGCTGCTTGATGATGGTGAAGCCCTCCGAAAGGGCCATCATCTTGGCAATGTCGTCGGCGTAATCCTGCGGCTCATAGCCGGTGAAGGGAAAACGCATCGAGCCGTTGTAGACCCGCACCCTGTCCCGCACCTTGCCGCCGAGCAGCTTGTGGACCGGCAGCCCTGCCGCCTTTCCGGCGAGGTCCCAGAGCGCCATCTCGATGACGCTGACGGCACTCCCCCAGGGCTTGAAGCCGCCTCTCTGGCGGATCTTCAGCATGACCCTCTCGACCAGGGTCGGATCTTCGCCGATCAGCGCATCGCGAAAGGCCAGGATGTGCGGCTTCAGATAGGGCTTCCAGGTTTCCGCCTGGGCAAAGCCAGAAATGCCTTCATCCGAAACGATGCGCACGATCGGGCTCTTGCCGATGACGGCACATTTGATATCGACGATCTTCATGCGGGCTCCCCCCAAAATGCAATTCAGACTGGAATGACGGCGCTGATGGCCTTGGCGGTCTCCATCGCAGCCATGCGGATCTCCTCCATGCGGCTGGGCTGGGTGCCGGCCAGGAAAGGCACACTGACCGCCGCCAGCATCCTGCCGCTGCGCGTGAACACCGGCGTCGCAAAGGCCTGGATGCTGGGCGCATTCTCCCCCTTGTCCTGCGCCCATCCGAGGCGCCTGATGCGGGCGAACTCGCTGCGCAACCGCTTGGGATCCGTAATCGTCTTGGCGGTGAAGGCGACGAGCGAACGCGAGAGCCAGTAATCGAGATCTTCGGGTGGAAGATAGGCAAGCAGCAGCTTGCTGGCCGCACCGGCATGGATGGGCATGCGCTGCCCTGGCGCCACCGTCAGGGCGTACTCCCGTTTGCCTTGGGCTGCCGCGAGAACCAGGATGCCCTCCTGATCGAGAATGCTCAGCTTCACCCCTTCGCCCAGTTCCGCAGCCAGCTTGTCGAGAAACGGCTGGCAGAGGGCGGCAAGGTCGAACTCCGTCGCCCGGACCCCGACATGCGCCGCAAGCGACAGCAGCCGGCGTCCGAGGTGATAGCTACCCGTATCGTCACGGTAGACGATATCATGCTGCTGCAGCGAGTTGAGGATCCGGTAGATGGTCGTTCGGGGAAGCTTGAGTGCCTCCGTCAATTCGCTGATCGAAAGCCCCCGGCCCTTGCGTTCGATCTCGCACAGCACATCCATCATCCGGTCTATGACCGGGATCGTGTGCTTGCTTACCCCATCATCTGCGGCTTCGCTCATCGGCACCTGCCCTGTTGACAAAACTCGGTCGGTCATTAGCATACATATGTGAACTGTCAAAGTTCATATTTGGATAGTCGGAGGAGGCGGCTGTTCGAATTCGGTTTCGCGCAAGCATGCCGCCGAAGTGCACCCTGCACGGCCGGAACACACCTGGCAGCGACGCGAAATCACCAGCACCCTCCCTCATTGGCCAAACACAGGGGCTCAGAATGCTGACCGTTTCCGCGATTACCCATGTCGCCATCAGGGTGAAAGATATCGACCGCACCCTAGATTTCTACATCAACAAGCTGGGCTTTTCTGAGCTTCTGCGCCTCGACCGCGACGGGCGCCTATGGCTGGTCTATCTGCGCATCACCGACGACCAGTACCTCGAGGTCTTCCCGGAGGGCCAGGGCGGCGACGCGCCGGGAGCAGACGCCGTGGGATACAACCACATGTGCCTTGCCGTGCCGAGCATAGATCAGAGCGTGCGCGAGCTCGAGGCTGCAGGGATCCCGCTGTTCCGCCCGAAGGTCCAGGGCGCCGACGGCAACTGGCAGACCTGGATTGTCGATCCGGACGGGCATCGCATCGAGATGATGGAGATGGCCGCGGACGGCATGCAGGCCAAGGCAATTGCCCGCCTCCGGGGGAACTGACCATGCCCAGGATCAACTATCTGACGGCGATCGATTTTGGCCCCAGCGAGCTGGAATGCCTGCCCGCGGCCATGGCCGAGCTCGGCATATCGCGACCGCTCTTCATCTCCGACCGCGGACTGGCCGCGTCCGGGCTGGCCGACAAGGTGCAGGCTCTGATGCCTCGGGTGACCGCCTCCTACCTTGATACGCCCTCGAACCCGACGGAAGCTGCCGTCTCCGATGCGCTCGAGGTCTATCACGGGGATTCATGCGACGGCGTCGTCGCCCTCGGCGGCGGCTCGCCGATCGACCTCGCCAAGGGTGTCGCGCTCCTCGCCACGCATGACGGATCGCTGGAGCAATACGCCGCCATTTACGGCGGCATCGAGCGTATCCGCCCGACCGTCTCCCCCGTCATTGCCATACCGACAACAGCCGGCACCGGCGCGGAGGTCGGGCGCGCGGCACTGCTGACGCTCGACGATGGCCGCAAGCTCGGCTTCATCAGCCCGCACCTCATCCCGCGCCGCGCCATCTGCGACCCGCTGCTGACACTGGACCTGCCACCGGCCCTCACCGCCGCCACGGGGTTGGATGGGCTTTCCCACTGCATCGAAACCCTGTTTTCGCCGCGCTTCAATCCGACGGCGGAAGCGATCGCACTGGATGGCGCCGGCCGCATCTGGAGAAACCTGCCGCAGGCATTCGACACGCCGGACGATATCGCAGCCCGCAGTGAGGTGATGCTCGGCGCACTCCACGGCGGCCTGGCGTTCCAGAAGGGTCTCGGCGCCGTTCACTCGCTCAGTCATGCTCTCGGCGGCCTGAAGGAACCCAGACTTCATCACGGCACGCTGAACGCCATCCTCATGCCGATCGTCGTGCGCTTCAATGCGCCGGCGGTCGCCGACAAGCTGAACAGGCTGCGGGCGGCCATGGGACTGGCCGCAGACGCCGATGTGCCCGGCGAGCTGGAAGCCTTGAACCGTCGCTTGAACATGCCCTCCGGCCTGGCCGCTATGGGCGTGACCCCGGAATGTTTCGACTGGATCATCGAGCGGGCGCTTGCCGATCACAGCCACGCCACCAACCCTCTTGCGCCGTCGGCAGAGGACTATCTCGCCATGCTCGAAGAAGCCTTGGCCCAACCCGGCAGGAATTTCCCATGAAGATCACGGCTCAGAAGATATTTGTCGCCAACGCTCAGCGGACGAACTTCGTCTTCGTCAAGCTCTACACCGACGACGGGATAGAAGGCGTCGGCGAGGCGACGCTGGAATGGAAGACGAAAACCGTCGTCGCGGCTCTGGAAGAGCTGGAGCGGGTCCTTGTCGGTCGCGATCCCTTTGCCGTGGATGCGATCATCGAACAGCTCCACAGGGACAGCTACTGGCGAACGGGTGCGGTCTTCCGCACGGCACTCGGCGGCATCGAGGCCGCCCTCCTCGACATCAAGGGCAAGGCGCTCGGCGTTCCTGTCTTCGAACTGCTCGGCGGTAAATTCCGCGATCGCGTTGAATGCTACGCCAACCACTGGTTCTTCGGTGCGACGACTCCCGAGGAATATGCCGCAAACGCCCGCAAGGCTGTCGCCATGGGATACCGCGCGCTGAAATGGGATCCCTTCGACACGGCCGACCTGGAGATGGACCGCCGGCAACGACGCCAGACGATCGAGATCGTGGAAGCCGTCCGCGACGCGGTGGGACCCGACGTCAACCTGATGCTCGACGTCCACGGCCGCCTCAACGTCCCGACGGCAATTGCCATGTGCCGGGCCCTGGCACCCTTCGACCTGACGTGGATCGAGGAGCCGACGCCGCCGGAAAACATCGACGCGCTGGCGGACGTGCGCGCTGCCAGCCCGGTGCCGATCGCTGCCGGCGAACGCTGGTACGAACCGGGCAAGTTTCTCGAGGCCCTGTCCAAGAAGGCAGTCGATATCCTGCAACCCGACGTGTCGCACGCCGGCGGAATGGGTGAGACGAAACGCGTCGCGCATCTGGCGCACACGCATCTCATCCCTGTCGCCCCTCACAATCCCGTCGGGCCGGTTATGAACGCCATGACGCTGCACGCCTCGGTCGCGATGCCGAATTTTTCCGTCTTTGAGACCGTGTCGATGGATGTTCCGTGGCGCAAGGAACTCGTGCGGGAAACCCTGCAGTTCGAGAACGGGGCGATTCTGGCACCGACAGCACCGGGTCTCGGCGTCGAACTGATCGAGGAAGCCTGCGAGCGCTTCGCCTATCAGCCCACCAATGTACCGCTCTTCGACGGGTCCATGAACACGACCGGCGTGGCGACGGGCGCCCGGACGTTCGCAGCGGACGAAACCAAATAGAAGTCACGGCAAAGGGAGTTGACACCGACTCCCCTTCGCCACATAGTTATATTTAGAACAGGTGCAGTTCAAATATGAACTCATCTAAGCAGCAACGGGAGGAGAGCTGCTTGAAGGTTGGAATCTCATTGTACGGGCCGCTTCTGAGCGAAGCGGGTGCCCGTTTCGCCAGTCAGCTCGGGGTGGAAGACGTCGTCGTCCACCTGACGGACTATGGACGGAATGCCGACGCGAGAGACTATGCGGCAGGCGGCGTCGGCCCGATCAACGGCGAATGCATCGACGCGCCTCTGTGGTCCTACGACCGCCTGGCCGACCTGGTCGCCATGCTGTCGAGACACAATCTCAGGGTGGCAGCTCTGGAGAATATCTCTCCCAACTTCTGGTCGGACATCCTGCTCGACGGTCCGCAGAAGGATGCGCAGATGCTCGACCTTCAGGACCTAGTCCGGAACATGGGGCGTCTTGGCATCCCGGTTCTCGGATACAATTTTTCCATCGCCGGCGTGTGGGGATGGCAGCGCAAGCCGGTGGCGCGCGGCAACGCGGTGACGGCCGTCTTCGCCATGGACGAATTCGACGCGGAAAGCCCCGTCCCCGACGGCATGGTCGGCAATATGCGCTACCGCCTGGCCGTTCCCGGGGCAAAGCCCCAGACGGTCGACGAAGCGACGCTATGGTCGCGGCTTCAGTGGTTCCTGGAGAAGCTCGTTCCGGTAGCACAAGAGGCAGGCGTCCGATTGGCCGCCCATCCGGACGATCCGCCGGTCGAGCGCCTGCGCGGCACCGCGCGGCTGGTCAACAGCCATGCCAAATACGACCGGCTCCTTTCGCTCGTGGAGAGCCCCGCCAACGCACTGGAATTCTGCGTCGGCTCACTGGCGGAAATGTCCGATGGCGACGTCTACGAGACGACCCGCCGTTTTGCCCGCCGCAACGCCATCGCCTACGTCCACTTCCGCAATGTCCGCGGCAAGGTACCGAATTACGTGGAGACCTTCGTGGACGACGGTGACGTCGACATGGCCCGGATCGTGCGTGTTCTGCACGAGGAAGGATATGACGGGATCCTGGTTCCTGACCACGTTCCAGAACTCGAATGCCCGGCTCCATGGCACGCCGGACATGCCTACACGATTGGCTACATGAAGGCGCTTGTCGCACACGCAGACGCCTTGACCGGAAGCTCTTCCGTATCCGCCGGCCATCGGGCCGAGGAGCCCTCGGCGGCTGCGGAATAGATAATGCCAGCCACACGGCTGGAGGAGAAACGACGGATTCAGTTGGGAGGTAAACATGAAAACGTTGACTATGAAACTGGCGATGGCCGCAACGGCATCGTTTCTGGCCATGTCAGCCGGTGCTTGGGCTGGCGAAGTCGTCTGGTGGACGCCGAACTTCAACGAGGCCCGCGCCCGGGAACTGGTGGAGAAATTCCAGGCTGCCAATCCGGACGTGACGGTGAAGCTTGAGATCACCACCACCGACGGACTGCCGCAGCGCATCCTGACGTCCCTGCAGTCGGGAGCTGCACCGGACGTCATCGACGTGCAGCATGGCTGGGTGAACGGCTATGCCCAGAACAACCTCGTCCTGCCGGTGGACGACGTCTTGACCGATCGCGAGGACTACATTCCAGCCGCCCTGGAATACAACACCTGGGACGGCAAGCTCTGGGGCATTCCCTACCGGATCGAAACCCACGCCGTGATCATCAACAAGGGCGACTACACGGCTGCCGGTCTTGACCCCGACAATCCACCGACCACGTGGACAGCCTTCAAGGACGCCGCCAAGAAGCTGACCACCAACGGCAAATCCGGGTTTGCGATCACCGGCGGCGGTGAAGTCGGCAACACCATCTTCCGATCCCTGCCCTTCATGTGGATGCTGGGCGGCGGCATCATCTCGGATGACGGCAAGCAGGTCCTGGTCAACAGCCCGGAATCCATCGAAGCCGTGACCTTCTACACCGACTTCCTGAAGGAAGGCATTTCGCCGACCTCGACGCTGGAGAACGACGGAACCGCCAATCGCAGGCTGTTCATCGCCGAGACGGTGTCGATGTATCAGTCCGGTCAGTTCGATATTCAGTCCATCCGCAAGGAAAACCCCAATATCGACATCGGCGTGATCCCGGTTCCGCATCCTGACGACGGGAAGACGGCAGCCATCCTCGGAGGATGGAGCTTCGTCATTCCGAGCGACGCCAAGAACCCCGACGATGCCAAGAAGCTCCTGGGCTTCCTTGCCGAGTCGGAGAACCAGGCCGTTCTGACCGACACCTTCCCGGCCCGCATCTCTGCCATGGAGGCCGAGCGCTTCAACGACCCGATCCTGCAGGTCTTCAAGGAAATGCTGCCGTTCGGACGGCCGGTGCCGGCACATCCGAACTGGGTCCAGATATCCCAGGCCTACTTCGACGGGATCCAGCGCATCCTTCTCGGTGACGAGGATGTCAAGACCGCCATGGACGGCGCCGCCGACGAAATCGAAGGGCTTCTTTAGATCCCTCCCGTCCGGAAGGCGCTCGGCCTCCTGCCGACGCCTTCCGGTTCTCCTATCAGGGATGAAATCGGATGCAGAAACAATCCACGGGCTATCTGTTCGTTCTACCCGCGCTGATGGTGCTGGGCATGCTGATCGCCTATCCCGTCGCCTATACGGGACTGCTGAGCGTCACGGACAATGCCGGCAACTATGTCGGGCTGGACAATTTCCGGCGCGTTCTGTCCGCGCGCGCCACGCCGACGGCCTTCTGGAACACCCTCTGGTGGGTGTTCGGGTCCATCGTCTTTCAGGTCATCCTCGGTGTTCTGACTGCGATCCTGCTGAACCAGAACTTTCGCGGACGAGCCGTCGTCCGCTCCGTGACGCTTGTCCCCTGGGTGGTGCCCGGCATCGTCGCCGCGACCACCTGGGCCTGGATGCTCCACACCGAGTTCGGCATCATCAACTACATGCTGACCGGACCCGGTCTGATCGACGAGCCGGTCGGCTGGCTGACGAACGGCGGCACCGTGCTGCCGGTGATGATCGCCATCAACATCTGGAAGATGTTTCCCTTCGTCGCCATCATGGTCCTGGCCGGACTGCAGTCGATATCCAACGATCTCTATGAAGCGGCCCGTATCGATGGCGCAAGCTTCTGGGAAGAAGTCCGCTACGTCATGCTGCCGCAGGTGCGGACGGTGATCGTCGCGGTCACGCTTCTCCTGGTCATCTGGGCCTTGAACCACATCACCATCATCTATGCCATCACCCGCGGAGGACCGGCAAACCGGACCCTGATCACACCAATCCAGATCTTCAGGACAGCCTTTGAAAGCGTCCAATTCGGACAGGCGGCGGCTCTTTCCGTCATGTTCTTTGCCGTCGCGATCGTGGTCGTGTTCATCTACATCCGGACGCTGGCCTCCAACCCGGAGGAAACACGTTGAACAAGCTTCAGACCCTCAAGCGCCCTGGCCTGCCGGGCTGGCTGATCCTTACCGCTTCGGTTCTGCTCGTCCTGGTCTGCCTGTTCCCCTTCTGGTGGATGGTGCTGTCGTCGGTGAAGACGCTGCGCGAGCTCTACACGGTTCCGCCGATCTGGTGGCCCGCGGCACCCACATGGGAGAACTACCGCACGGTTCTGTTTGAATCGAACATCCCGCGCTACTTCCTCAACAGCATCATCATCTCGGTCGGATCGACGGCGCTGGCGCTGGTGCTGGCGATCTTTGCCTCCTACGGCTTTGCCCGTTTCAACTTCAAGGGAAAGCCGCTTCTTCAGTCCTTCGTGCTGGTGGGCCAGCTCCTGCCGACAGCCGCCATCATCGTGCCGCTGTTCGTCACGCTTCGGGTGCTCAACCTCGTCAACACCTACTGGGGCCTGATCCTCGTCTACATGATCATCACGCTGCCGCTTTCGGTGTGGATGCTCACCAGCTACTTCAAGAACATCCCGGTCGAGCTCGAGGAAGCAGCGATCATCGATGGCGCCAGCCGCCTGGAGTGCCTGTTCCGCATCACGCTGCCCCTCTCCTTGCCGGGACTTGCCTCCGTCATGGTCTACGCCTTCGTGACGACCTGGAACGAGTTCATCTTCGCGCTCTGCTTTGCCACCGATTCCTCGGTGAAGACGCTGCCCATCGGGCTCGCGGAATTCTCGACGGAGTTCAACACCGACTGGGGTGCCGTCATGGCAGCCTCCGTGGTGATGACCCTGCCGATCGCCATCCTGTTTCTATCCATGCAGCGGCTCTTCGTCGGTGGCCTCACCGCCGGCGCGACGAAGGGCTGAGGGAGGAATGCAATGACCTATACCTCCCCGATCCCGCAGCTTGGCCTCGGCACATTCGGACGCACGGGCGACGCGGGCATCCAGGCGATCCTATCGGCGATCGAGGTCGGCTATCGTCACATCGATACGGCCCAGAGCTATGACACGGAAGGCTGTGTCGGTGAGGCCATCCGCCGCTCCGGTCTGCCGCGCTCCGAATTCTTCGTCACCACCAAGGTTGCAGACACCAACCTGTCAAAGGTCGATTTCCTGCCGAGCGTCGAGAAAAGCCTTGAGACGATCGGCATCGATCAGGTCGACCTGCTGCTCATCCACTGGCCCTCGCAGAATGACGCGGTGCCGTTCGACGACTACATGCTGGCACTGGCCGAAGCACGCCAGCGCGGATGGACCCGCCATATCGGCGTGTCCAATTTCCCGATCGCCCTACTCGACAAGGCCTTTGCTCTGTTGGGCGAGGATGCGGTCATCACGGATCAGGTCGAGATCCACCCTTACCTGCAGGCACCCAGGCTCGTGAGCCACTGCCGCAGCAAGCGGTTGGTGCTGACCGCCTACCAGCCCCTCTGCAAGGGAGCTGTCAACGACGACCCGCTCCTGAAGGCGATCGCCGAGAGCCACGGCGTCACCGCCGCGGCCGTCGCGCTCGCCTTCCTGATGGCGGAAGGCCACGCCGTCATCCCGGCCTCCTCCAGCATCGAAAATCTGAAGAACAACTTCGCGTCGCAGGACGTGAACCTCACCGCCGCCGAGATCTCGCGGATCCGCACGCTGGACCGCTCCGCACGGCACATCAATCCAGCCAAATCACCCCGCTGGGATGATTGAGACACCCTGACAGGAGACCGCAATTGGCACCGGTATCGATTAACAACGTTCGGAAATCCTATGGCGCACTGGAGGTGCTCCATGGAGTGTCCATCGACATAGCCGACGGCGAATTCGTGGTTCTCGTCGGCCCGTCCGGCTGCGGCAAGTCGACCTTGCTGCGCATGCTGGCCGGGCTCGAGGACATCTCGGCAGGCGAGATCTCCATCGGCGACCGCGTGGTCAACGGCCTTCAGCCGAAGGAGCGCGACATCGCCATGGTCTTCCAGAGCTATGCGCTCTACCCGCACATGACGGTGGAGCAGAATATGGGCTTCTCGCTGAAGCTTGCCCGCGCACCCAAGGAAGAAACCCGTGATCGGGTCGCCAAGGTCGCGGCCATGCTCAACCTCGGCGACTATCTTGACCGCTACCCGCGTCAGTTGTCGGGCGGCCAGCGCCAGCGCGTCGCCATGGGACGGGCCATGGTCCGCAATCCGGAAGTTTTCCTGTTCGACGAACCTCTGTCCAACCTCGACGCCAAGCTGCGGGTGCAGATGCGCTCGGAGATCAAGCAGAACCACCATCGGCTGAAGACCACGACCGTCTATGTCACCCATGACCAGATCGAGGCCATGACCATGGCGGACAAGATCGTCGTAATGCATGGCGGGATCGTGGAGCAGATGGGATCTCCGCTCGAGCTCTACGATCACCCGGCCAACCTCTTCGTTGCAGGCTTCATCGGCTCCCCGGCGATGAACGTCATCGGCGGCAAGGTCAGCGGCGGCGGCTTCGTCGGCGACGACGGCACCCGCATTGCCCTCCCCTTTTCGGTGACGGAATTTGAGGGACGGGAGATGAAGCTCGGTATCCGACCCGAACATCTGCTGCTCGATGCGAACGGGCATGCAGCCGAGATCATCACGATCGAGCCGACAGGCGCGGAGACGCAGGTTCTCCTGCGGCTTGCCGGTCACGAAATCGTTGGCGTCTTCCGCGAACGCATCCTGCAGAAGCCGGGGGAGATCCTGCATGTTTCGCTCATCCCCGAGCGCATCCAGCTTTTCGACGGCAAGAGCGGACAGCGCATCGACTTCCGGGAGGCGGCGTGACGATGGCCATCTATCCGGACTTGAACGAGAAGACGGTCCTGATCACCGGGGGCGCAAGCGGCATCGGTGCGGCGCTTGTCGAGGCCTTTGCCGCCCAGGGAGCCAAGGTCGGCTTCCTGGATCGGGACGAGACGGCCGGCGCAGCTCTGTCCGATGCGCTGGCGGCAAAGGGGCAACAGGTTCGCTTCGTGCCCGTCGATCTGCGCGACACGGAAAGGCTCCGCGCCGGCATCGAAACCGTCAGGGCTGAACTGGGAGGGATCACCGTTCTCGTCAACAACGCCGCCCATGACGAACGCCATGCGACGGAAGAGGTGACCGAGGCATACTTCGACGACCGCATTGCCACCAACTTCAAGCACCAGTTCTTCGCCTCGCAGGCCGTGCTGCCCGACATGAAGGCAGCCGGCGGCGGCGCGATCATCTGCATGAGTTCGATCTCCTGGATGGCAGGCTTTGGCGGCATGGCGCTCTACACCGCCTCCAAGTCGGCCGTGATCGGGCTCATCCGGTCGCTCGCCCGGGATTTCGGCCCCTTCAACATCCGCGTCAATGCTGTCTCGCCCGGCTGGATCATGACGCAGCGGCAGCTGGATCTCTGGCTGACGCCTGAGGCGGACGCCGTGCGGCAGGAACGCCAGGCTCTCAAGCAACGGCTGCTTCCGGCGGATGTCGCCAAGCTTGCTCTCTTCCTGGCATCCGACGACGCGCGGGTGATCACCAGCCAGAACTACATCATCGACGGCGGCTGGGTCTGATCGCCGCCTTTAATCCCCCACATCGAGGTTCATGACATGCAGTCCCCCACAGACATCAAAGACAT
Organism: Pseudorhizobium marinum; assembly: GCF_000705355.1. NCBI lineage: Bacteria > Pseudomonadati > Pseudomonadota > Alphaproteobacteria > Hyphomicrobiales > Rhizobiaceae > Pseudorhizobium > Pseudorhizobium marinum. The sequence goes on along the minus strand of NZ_JMQK01000020.1, from coordinate 5,167 downwards.
CACCCGTCCGGCCCGTGAGCTGTGTGACGCCCTGGCTCTGATCGGCACGGCCACCGCCAGCAGCGAGCTGAGCCTCATGGGGATCCGCGATCCGCAGATCCGCGGTCCGCTTCCCCTGAAATACGGCCGCTCGGTCGCGGGCCCTGCGCTGACGCTGCAATGCATGCCGAAGCGCGAGGATCTCTACGGCTCCAACGAATACGACAACCCCGAACTGCAGCTGCACCGCCACGTCCTCTATCCGGCCCAGGCCGGCGACATGGTGGTCGTCGACGCCCGCGGCGACATGGCGAGCGGCATTTTCGGCGAAATGATGCTGACGTTCCTGGCCGGCCGCGGTGGCGCCGGCATCGTCGTGGACGGTTGCATCCGCGATTCCGCCAAGGCCAAGGAACTCGATCTCGGCATCTGGGTGCGGGGGGTAACACCGAATTACCATGCGCAGACGGGACTGATCCCCTTTGCGGTGAACGTGCCGGTGGCATGCGGCGGTGTGCTGGTCATGCCCGGCGATATCATAGTGGCCGATGACGACGGGGTGATCGTCGTCCCGGTCGCGCTGGCGGCAGAAGTGATCGCACGGTCGAGCGAGCATGCCGAATGGGAGGAGTTTGCCCGGTTCCGCCTGTCGCAGGGAGGCGACCTGCGCAAGTATTATCCGCTGACGGAAGGCGTGCAGGACGAATATGTCGCTTGGCGCAACGCCCAGCCGGCCGACTGATTAAAGTCCACAACTAAGCCCGGGCGCGACGGAGCGGCTGGGCCTCTCGCCGAATACAGACAGATGCGAGGAGCAGACATCACCATGGCAGCGGCACCGACAATAGAAGAGCTGATCGCCGAGGAGGAGACCATCCAGCTTGGCGGCTTCGACTATGAACTGGCATGGCGGCTCGGCTGCGCCATTCGCGAGACGGCAGCAGCCAGAAACCTGCCGATTGCCATCGAGATCAGTCACCACGGCACAGCCGTCTTTTCTGCGCTTCTGCCCGGAGCCTCTCCCGACAACCTGGTGTGGGTTCGTCGGAAGCGGGCGGTCGTCGAACGGTTCAACCGGAGCTCCCTCTACATGCGCCTGCTGTGCGAGCGCAACGCGACGGAATTCCACGCCCGCTATCGTCTTCCCCATGCCGATTTTGCCGCCAGCGGCGGTGGCGTTCCCATCCGCATCCGCAATGTCGGGATCATCGGCGCTGTGGCAATCAGCGGCCTGCCGGATGTGGAGGACCACGCACTGGCCATGCAGGCCCTGGGAAAGCTCGCCTGACAAAGCCTTTTCGGAAACCGATCCGGCAAGTGGATTACCCGGGCACGCCGGAGAGCCTCCAGCTGCGACTTGACAATCATCAGATGAATAAACAATATCGTCTGACATATGGGTTGGGTGAGGTTCAGGCATGTCTGGAAGGCCACGTATCAAGCGCTCCGATTCAGTGCTTGATGCATTGGGATCGGACATCGTCCTTGGGCGCTTCGAGGTCGGCAAGCCCATTCCGACTGAACCCGAGCTCATGGAAGTCTATCAAGTCGGGCGGTCCACAATTCGCGAAGCGACATCTGCCCTGATTGGCCTGGGGATGCTCCAGGCGTCCCCTCGCCGCGGAACCATCGTCACCGATCGAACGCGCTGGAACACGCTCAATCGGGATGTCCTCCGTTGGCTGATGGACAGCAAAGCCCAGATGCCGGGGATCCTGCAATCGATCGACGAAGCGAGGCGCGTCTTTGAACCTGCGTCGGCGGCACTTGTCGCGAAGCGGGCAACGCGGCGCCAGGTGATCGAGATCGAAAGCGCCTATGCCAAGATGGAGGAAGCCGCCGAAAAAGGCGATGCGACCTCGGCCATTCTCGCCGACCGCGAGTTCCATTTCGCCATTCTCAAGGCCACGAACAATCCGATTCTGGAAGCCTTCGATACCGCGTTGGACAGTGTGCTGGGACTGCTCTTCAGCGTCACGGCCAATCACATGGAGAATTTTCGCGCCAATCTCGGAAATCACCTCGCCGTCCTTGAAGCCATTCGAGCCAAGGACCCCGAGGCAGCCGAGCGCGCGATGTCGGAAACGATCAACTTTACGACGACGAAAATGAAGGACGCAAAGTTGATCGGGTAATGCATCAAGGAGGAGTTAAAGATGCTTAAGAAACTAGCCACGAGTGCCATCGTTCTAGCGATCTCAGCGGGAGCTGCCATGGCAGAATTTCCCGAGAAGCCCATCACCCTGATCGTTCCCTGGGCCGCAGGCGGCGGCACGGATGCCGTTGCACGCATTCTCGCCAGCGGGCTGGAAAAGGAGCTGGGAGTCTCCGTCAACGTGGTCAACAAGCCGGGTGGGGGATCCGTCATTGGCCACTCCGAGATGCTGACAACCAATCCGGATGGCTACACGCTTGGCTTCGGCACGGCGGAACTGTCGACCTTCTACTGGGCCGGCCAGTCGGAGATCAAGGCAACCGACTTCAACCCCATCGCGCTGGTCAATTTCGACTCGGGGGCATTTCACGTTTCGACCTCGTCAGACTGGACGGATGTTGCCGCCGCGCTGGAGGAGATCAAGACGCAGCCGGCTGGCACCTTCAAGGTCAGCGGCACCGGAACAGGCGCGGCCTATCACCTCGCGTTTGCGGGCTTCCTAAAGGCCAACGGCGTCGATCCTCTGGCGGTCACCCTTGTACCGTCACAGGGTGCGGCTCCCGGTTTCCAGGAACTGGCCGCCGGCGGCATCGACGTCGTCTTGTCCTCCCTGCCTGAGGGCATGGCGATGATGCAGGCGGAAAAGTCCAAGCCTCTTGCCGTCTTTTCCGAAGAGCGGATTGCCGCCTTCCCGGATGTGCCGACTGCAGAAGAAGCGACAGGCAAGCCGTTTGCCGGCGGCACCTGGCGTGGAGTGGTCGGTCCGCAAGGGCTGGATCCCGAAGTCGCAAAGACACTCGAAGACGCTGTCGTCAAGGTTGGCAATTCCGAAGAGTTTGTCGCGTTCATGAACGAGAAGGGGTTTGGGCTGCGTGTACTCGGCAGCGAAGCCTTCGGTGAATTCCTGGCCGAGCAGCACGTCCAGGTGGGCTCGATCATGAACGACCTGGGCATCGCCCAGCGCAAGGAGTAACACCATGCGCCTGCCGGATTTTTGGACCGGTCTTGGTTTCGCAGCCCTGGGCATTGCCATTGCTGTCTACGCCCAGGGCTTCCACGTCCCGGCAGGCGCGGCGTCCCCGCGGCTCCTTCCTACGATCATCGGGAGCTTCATGGCCCTGTTCGGAGGCCTGGTTGCGCTGCGCGGCTGGCGCGAAGCCGGGAACGTCGCGCTACCGGGCTGGCTCTCCTCCCCTCGCCAAGTGACGCTTGTCGTATTCCTGCCGGTGGCGGTCATCGCCTATGGCCTGTTGGCGCCAAGGCTTGGCTCCAGTCTCGTGACCATGGTGATCCTGACGCTTCACGGGATTCTATATGGTCTTCGTCCGCTCTACGCGATTGTGCTGGGCGTCTGCGCCGGGATCGCGGTGACCTTCCTGTTCATTCACGTTCTCGGAATCCCCCTGCCCGCGGGTTGGATTGAGGAGCTTCTGTCATGACCGCCTTTTTCGACGGCTTGACCCTTGTGATGCAGGCAGACGTCCTGGTCACCATTTTGATTTCAGCCGCCTTTGGGCTTTTCGTGGGCATGGTGCCCGGTCTCAGTGCCACGATGGCGGTCGCGCTCCTGGTGCCCGTTGCCTTTACACTCTCTCCCGTCGCGGCACTGGCGACCATTATCACCTGCTCCGCCATGGCCATGTTTGCTGGCGACATCCCGGCGGCATTTCTTCGCATCCCGGGCACGCCCGCCTCGGCAGCCTATACCTATGATATGAATGACCTCGTCCGTTCGGGTCGGCTCGGCGATGCCCTCGGCACGTCGCTTCTGTGCTCGGCGACGGGCGGGATCCTGGGTGCAGTCATCTTGATGTTCGGCGCGCCGCTGCTGGCCGATTTCGCCATCAATTTCTCAAGCTACGAGTACTTCTGGCTTGCGTTGCTCGGGCTCTCCTGCGCCACCCTTGTCGCCGGCGACGATGCACTGAAGGGATGGCTGTCACTCACCATCGGGCTGTTCCTGTCCGTCATCGGTCTGGACTTTGTCACGGGCATCCAGCGCTACACCTTCGGCGTCACCAACCTGCAGGCAGGCATCGGCTTCATCTCCGTCATGATCGGTGCCTTTGCTCTGTCTGAACTTTTCCGGAAGGCGACAGGCTTTGGTGAAAAGCAGGCCGAGGCCCGCCTGGGGATCAGCGGTGCGCCGCTCCCACGCATGCGCACACTCTGGGATCAACGGAACCATATCGCCCGAGGGGGTGTCATCGGAACATTGATCGGTGCCTTGCCGGGCGCCGGCGCGGATATCGCGGCCTGGGTCGCCTATGCCGTCTCGAAGCGCTTCGCAAAGGAACCGGAGCGGTTCGGTCGCGGATCTGTCGAGGCGGTCGCAGGGGCCGCGACAGCCAACAATGCGGCCCTCTCAGGCTCCTATGTCCCCACGCTCGTCTTCGGGATCCCTGGAGACTCCATCACAGCGATCGTGGTGGGCGTGCTTATCCTGAAGGGGATCCAGCCCGGGCCTCTGGTCTTCGTCAATTCAGCCGACATGGTCAATGCCATCTACATCGTGTTCCTGCTGGCCAACATCCTGCTCGTGCCCCTCGGCATCGCCGCCATCTACCTTGGCCGGACGGTGATCTCCATCCGCGATGCCATCCTGTACCCAGTGATACTCCTGCTCTGTCTCTATGGCGCCTATGCCGTTAGCAACAACACGTTCGAGCTCTGGATCGTCCTTGCGACCGGCATTCTCGTCTGGATCATGCAGGAGAACAACTATCCGGCCGCGCCGCTGATCCTCGGGCTCGTGCTGGGCCAGGTGGTCGAACAGAACTTCATGTCTTCGCTGATCAAGGCGGATGGCAACATCATCAATTTCTTCAACCGTCCCATCGCCGGCGTGCTCGGCGTCCTGACCCTCGTCGTTTGGTTCTACCCGCTGATGGCGGGAACCATCCGGCGTGTCAGGGGCACTGCAGGACCAACCGATCAGACCTAGGAAAGGTACGAACATGTACAAGTTCATGAAGGGCTCTACCCACCAGCTTGCCTCGGCGGAAATCGCCATCAAGGCCATACCGGATGATC
>NZ_JMQK01000019.1:0-87381 GCF_000705355.1 Pseudorhizobium marinum | reverse complement strand
CCAAGAACTGCGGGTTGCTGTTGCCGTGGGAAGACGTCCGTTCTTCGCCCGACCGCGTAGGCGATCTGATGGCGGTAGAACCGACAATCCATCTCGGGACCCATCACGCAGACGATCCGCCGGACAGGAACGGCGGCTTCCGAGAACCCGGCCTGGACATTGGTATGGCGACAATCGGTCGGTAGCGGTGGTGGTGATCAATCGCGCTGTGCCTGCTACCTTGTCCTCGACCGCCGAAATCGGAGAGCCTGCATCCGGCCCAGCCGCGCCAGCCTCGCAGGCAACGGCTGCATCGGGGCGGCTTGCCCCCCCCGCGCCTCCCCTGTGAAGAAATGTCATTTTGACGCGCCGGCGTCGACAAGCAGATTGTACCTTCTGACGGATCCGATTAGGATGTCGGTAGCCGTAGGCAGATTTGAAGATGCAGAAATCGCTTGACGCTCTTGGCGCTTTTTCCGCCTTGCTTTCCAATGCCGACACCACCCGGGAGGTGGCCGAAGCACTGTGCCGGGCCTTGCAGCCGTTCGGCTTCGAGGTCTGCCTGTTTGCGCAACTGGCGCCGACGATGACGCCCTCACCGACGCCGGATATCCTTGCTGATCTCTGGCCCAGCGCCTGGTCCAGGCATTATTTCAAAAAGGGCTTGGTCGCGCGTGATCCCTGTGCTGCGCAGTGCCTCAGGACGAGCCAGCTGTTCAGTTGGCGAAGTATTGCGCAAAGGCGCCTGCAGCGGGACGAACGCTCGGTGATGGAGACCGCTGCAGCGTTTGGTCTGCAAGACGGCTTCTGCCTGCCGGTGCATGGCGCCAACGGCCAGATCGGCGTCATTTCGCTCGCAGGCCAGTCCGTCGAACACTCGCGCAATGTCCGTTTCGTCATCGAGGCCGCCGGCTACTGCAGTTACCAGAAGCTCAGTCGGCTCCGGCAGGCGGCAACCCAGCCTGTCCTGACCCGACGCCAGGCGGAAGTCTGTGACTGGGTGGCTGCCGGCAAAACCACCGCCCAGACCGCCGCCATCCTGGGTATCGGGGAGGCAACCGTCGAGCAGCATCTGAAGGACAGTCGTGTGCGTCTGGGCGCGGCCAACCGGGTGCACACCGTTGTCACCGCAATCAGGCGGCGAGAGATTCCGATCTAGTCTCCCGCTGTGACAGCTTAGGCGACTGCCACCGTGTCGTTTCTCCCCATTTTCCGGGATATCGGCGGGGCCGCCTGCGCGCTATCATTTTCCGATGCAGAGGTCGCGAGGCGGGCATGCAGGTCATTGCATTCGACGGGACGGAATCGGCGCGTACGGAAGGTATTCTCCGGCAAAGCTTCAAGCTGCGCGCACAGGTGTTTCAGGGGCGCCTGCACTGGGACGTACGGGTGTCGGGCGGCCAGGAACGCGACATCTTCGATCGGCTGCAACCCACTTATCTGGCAGCCGCGACTCCGTACGATATGGTCGTCGGATGCGTCCGATTGCTTCCGGCGCATGGCCCGACGATGCTGTCAACGGTGTTCTCAACCCTGTTGAGCGATGGCACGGTCGTCGATCTTTGCCATTATGTGGAGGCATCCCGCTTTTGCGTCGACACCGCACACCATCGCGACGGAAACCTCCTGCATGACGCCACGCGCAGCCTGTTTGCGGCGATGGTGGAGTGGTCGCTGCAGCAGGGCTATGGCGGCATTCTCGTGGTGGTCGATCTGAGGATGGAGCGCGTTCTTCGACGCGCGGGATGGCCTCTGTCGCGGCTCGGCGACCTGCATCCCATGGGAGCAACATCAGGCGTTGCCGGCAGGCTGGCTGTCAACGCCGGCCAGCTGCGGTCGCTGAGACCCGCTGACTACAACTTCCTGGACCTTTGTGGTGCGAGGCTGAAACCGGAACACGAGGACCCGCAGGGCTCAGGCATCGCCATGGCCGAGGCCTTGCGGCGTTAGCGACCGCACCGGCGAAGACGGGGAGGCAGACGATGGATCGATCTTTGTGGTGTCTCTTACAGAAACACGCCAGCCTGGCTGCCGCGGCCGATGTCGCCGCGGGCCGCGGCCTGTGGCAGAGCGATTGCATGAGATGTGAAGAAGCCGTCCGCGCCCGGCTGCTGGAGCATGTGCCCGCATCAAACCGGGAGGCGCAGCTCAAGCTCCTCTACCTTTGCCTGTTCCTGATCAAGGGCAGGATCGGACTGGATCGCCAGACGACAGAAACGGTGATGCGCTCCGTGGCCGAGTTTCTCTAGCCGCAACAAGTGCCCTTCGCGCCCGTCGCGCATCTGGGGCTGCAGGATGCCGCTAGAGCTGGTAGCTTGCCGCTTCCGCCCGCATCTTGATCTCTGCAAAGGCGTCCTTGCCGCGCCAAGAGAGGTGGTCCCTGTCAGCTGCAAGGGCGGCGTGAGACTGTGGCTGCCCGGACTTCAGATTGATGTCGACGGCCAGCAGCACGCCGGTGAGCGCGCCATGAAGCAGTGCCGCGCCACCGAAGATGTCACTGACCACAGTCGACTTGATCCTGTCGCCAGTGGCCACGACGAGCTCCAGCGCCTGAACGATCACATGCGCGGCTTGCACCGGCATCCGCGTCGCCACGGTTTCGGCGCTGCTGACGGCGTCATCCCGGGAGCCGGCCTGTTCGATCGCCACGGCTGCATCGCGACCACCCTCCGAGGCCTGCGGCGGACGCCGTCGCTTGAGGGCTGCGAGATAGGCCTGAAAAGCCCCCTGGTCGGCGTCGGCAAGATCGGTGAGCGCGACAGACTGCCGGTCCAGCGTTGCAAGCGCCTGCTCGAGCTCGTCGGTGGCGGCCACGCTGTCGCCGTCATTCCCAAGCGAGACGTCGACGGCCATCCTGATCAGCGACAGGCCGATCAATGCGACCAGGATCGATGCCGTACTTCCCCCGAGATCCGGCGAGCGGTGGCCGGTTCCCTCAAGGATGGTGTGCAGCGGCTGGTCAACAAGATCCACGAGAGGTGACCTTTCTTGCGGGGGTGCAAGACGCAAACCCGGCATGGCGGCGAACGTTCCCGACGGTTCGCCGGCCGCCTCGACTATTTTTCGGGCAACGGCGGACGGGCTGCAACGGAAGGTGGCGCGGGGCTGGCCGTGGCGCTGTCCTCGGTCTTGGCCTGGAGCACGGCGACGGTTTCCAGCAGGGTCACGACCGATGCCAGGGTCTCGGCGGGCAAGTCTTCCAGCAATTTCATCATCCGGAAGCGGCTTTCCGCTTCCTGTTGATCATCACCCCACAGATGGGGAGCCGCCGCAAACAGCATGGTCAGCGGCGAAACGCCCAGCACTTCGCTCAGATGGATGAGCCGGCTGACCGTCATTTTCGAGGAGCTGCGCTCGTAGCGGCCGTAGACCTGCTCGCTCAGGCCCACCAGCGTCGATAGTTCGGCCCTGCTCAGCCCCTTGTCCTGCCGGCAGGCTCGCAGGGCATCACCGAGCCGGGCGTCGAGCTCGTCGAAGGTTGCAATGCCGGACAGACCCTCGTGTCGGTAGACCGGTTTCTGGTTGTCCGGATCGACGGTACGGACCAGCCGGCGCTCGGCGATGTGACTGTCCAAACTCTTGTTCATGTTCTGCGACCCGCTGCCTGACCGGCCTGTCATACATCATTCTGCGTCTGCTCTGCTACCCATTCGCTGGTGCCCATCGGCGCGCTTTGCCGGAAGACTGCTAGCCGCTCGGCTTGAACCGCCGAAGGATGTCTGGAACCGCCATTTGCGACGGTCTGCATTCGGCCTTGCAAGGGAGCCACAGGCATCGACGTGACAGAGGCGTTCTGTGTCGCGCTCATGGAGCAGCGGCAACAAAAAAGGCCGGGCGAAACCGCACCGACCTTCCTCATCATCGCTTTTCACCGGCGCCAGTACATCCGTGGTCAGGGCTCAAGCGATGCGGCACTGCGAGCGGCGATCAACTCGGCGCTCATCATCATGCCTAAGCATGGTCTTATCGAACCAACATGTCGGGAAGATGACGAGACGGGCGTGGCAACGAAACAGGCGAGTTCAAAGCAAGCCTTGTTCGGGCGTGTAGCGTCCTGACAACGCGACTATCGCGCACTCAGGCCAGCGCCCCCACGGTCAGGCCGCAAGCCCGACGCTGCTCATCGAGTTCGGCTCCTCTTGGATCCACGAACTAGATTGACAAGCAGAGATATTTGATCTCGATATAATCCTCAATGCCGTACTTGGAGCCTTCGCGGCCCTGTCCCGACTGCTTGATGCCCCCGAAGGGAGCAAGCTCCGTGGAAATTAAACCGGTATTGATGCCGACCATCCCATATTCGAGCGCTTCGGCCACGCGAAACACCTTCGCAAGGTCGCGAGAGTAGAAATAGGATGCAAGCCCGAACTCGGTGTTGTTGGCCATCTCGACCACCTGCTCTTCCGTTTCGAATTTGAACAGCGGAGCGACGGGGCCGAATGTCTCCTCGCGCGCAACCTTCATTTCGGCCGTTATATCCGTCAGGACCGTCGGCTGGAAAAAAAGGCCGCCCCTGGGGTCCGGCTTACCCCCGAGTGCGACGCGCGCGCCCTTCGAAACCGCGTCGGATATGTGATCTTCTACCTTTTCGAGCGCCTTCCTGTCGATCAGGGGTCCGGCGTTCACGCCATGCTCAAAACCGTCACCGACCTTTATCGCAGCAACTTTTTCAGCGAGTTTTTCGGCAAACGCGTCGTAGACGCCAGCCTGTACGTAGAGTCGGTTGGCGCAGACACAGGTCTGGCCGTTGTTGCGGTATTTTGACACCATCGCACCTTCCACCGCGGCGTCAAGATCGCCGTCGTCGAAGACGATGAAAGGCGCGTTGCCGCCGAGTTCCAACCCGAGCTTCATGATCTGATCGGCGCCTTGCCGCATCAGGATGCGGCCCACTTCGGTGGACCCGGTGAACGTGAGTTTACGAACCTTGTCGTTGCCGGTGAATTCCTTTCCGATCGAAGCGGAATCCTTGGAAACGACCACATTGAAGACACCTGCCGGCACACCGGCGCGTTCGGCGAGTAGGGCAAGCGCCAGCGCCGAGAGCGGCGTCTCCGCAGCAGGCTTGGAGACCATAGCGCAACCCGCAGCGAGAGCCGGTGCCAGCTTGCGCGCCAACATCGCATTTGGGAAATTCCACGGCGTGATCGCTGCAACGACCCCGATCGGCTGCTTCAACACGATGATGCGCTTGTCGGCGTGATGGCCTGGAATAGTGTCGCCGTAGACGCGCTTGGCCTCCTCGCCAAACCATTCGACGTAAGAAGCTCCGTAAAGGATCTCGCCGCGGGCTTCGAGAAACGGCTTGCCCATTTCCATTGTCAGGATGGTAGCGAGATCGTCGGCATTGGCGACCATAAGGTCATAGAGCTTACGCAGTATCCCAGCGCGTTCCTTGCCGGTCTTCTTGGCCCATAATTTCTGAGCCGTGTATGCGGCGTCGATTGCTCGCACAGCGTCTGCCCGATCCATGTCGGGCAGGGTGGCGATCACTTCCCCGGTTGAGGGATTGGTGACCTCGAACATTTTGCCGCTGGAACTCTCCCCCAGCCATTCACCCGCAATCAGCGCCTTGTCGGTCGCAAGTGAGGGATCACTTAGTTTTGAAAGAAGAACATCGGAAATGGCCACGGAAATACCCCTAACACCCACGGTACGGCATCATCTTCATCTGCTACGGACTACGGCGTAAGCTCTGCTAGCAGATCGCCGAGCCATATCCCACGGCAGTCGTCTGGTCGTCTTGATTGGTCAGCCAATACTCGACCTCGACGCGCTGGCCGCCCTCCACGGGTTCGCTGCTCGTGACCACGCCGTTGATGGTGATGACATCTTTCGGGTAGATCGGCATGAGATACGTGGAGAAATGACATCCGGTGGAGAGGAAGGTCTGTCCAAACAGCGAGGACAGATATTGCGAGGCCCAACACGATTCCATCATCCCCTGTGCGATGCAGTCGCGCAGCCCAGCCTTTCTGGCGATTTCCAGGTTCGTATGAATACCCTGCTTGTGGAACTCGGCGCCGGTGAAGACAGACATTTGCGCTTGGCGCACCTGTTTGGTCACCGCACGCAGCGCCGTTCCGACAGGCGTCGTGGCGGAAATGCTGTCGGCCCTTTCGCCCGCAAGTTCCCTTGGCGTGACGCGCCGATCCGGCTCCGCCAGACCGGTACCGACCTTGACACCCTGCGGGATCCGCATGACCTCGGTCGATCGCTGCAGGATCACGATATCTCCCTGCTCGTCCCGCGCGATGCTTTCCAGCACCGTATAGCCCTTGCCGCGCTTCATGTACTTGTCGACATAGGTGCCGGTGAGCGTGAGCTTTGTACCGACCGGCACGGCCTTGTAGTGAATGACCTCTTCCTTCTGGTGCAGGCCGACGACCTTGTCGCGATCATAAACCGTCAGGAAGATCTGCATAAGATCCGAGACGATCATGTGCGGAGGGACAGGCCCCACCGGCTTTGCCAGGCCGTCGATGATCTTCATGCCGCTATAGTCGTCGAGTGCATAGGCGTAGCTGCGCAGAAAGAAGTCGTCGAGCACGAGTTCGACCGGACCAAAGGTCTCGCCGATATAGACGTTCTCATAGGTCGGTTCCTTGAAGGTCGGGGGCGTCATGGTCATCAAATCCTGTCATCCTGGAGCGCCCGCCGCCCTGCGGCGGCGGGCGTGGTGTGCTACTGAACGCTGCGGACCTTGGCGAGAAGCGCCACGGCCTTGTCGCCGAGGCTCTTGGCGTATTCGTCCTGGAACGTGGCGAGACGCTCGGCAAACTTGTCGAGCCCCTGGGTCTCGACAATGGTCACACCGGCGTTCTTCATCTCCTCAAGTGCCTTGGCGTTGAAATCGTTGACGAGACCTGCCTGATAGGCCTGCGCCTCAGCCGCAGCCTTTTCGACGATGTCCTGCTGTTCCGCCGTGAGTGTGTCGAACTTCGCGGAGTTGATCGGAATGAAGCGGAAGTGCCAAATATGCTTGGTGAGACTGACACTTTTGGTGACCTCGTACCACTTCGTTGTCGCCAGCGTTGCCGGCTCACCTTCGGAGGCTTCGGCGACGCCCGTCTCGATGGCGGAGTACACCTCCGGGAACGGAATCGGCGTCGGCACCGCATCCAGTGCCTTGGCAAAGCCGACATACAGCGGCGATTCCGGCACGCGGAGCTTCAGCCCGGCCATGTCTTCAATCGTATTGATCGCCCTCTTGCTGGCGATGGACCGCGGCCCCAGGTAGAGGAAGCCGAGGTTGCGCACGCCCTGCTCCTCGAAAGTGGCCTGGACATCGGGCGCGATCACCTCCGCGACGCGTTGCATATGGTCCAGGTCCTTGTACAGATAGGGAAGCTCAAGGACCTGGAGCTCGGGAAAGAAGCGGCCGATGCCCGACATGCCGCTCGGTGCGATGTCCACCGACCCGGACACGACGCTTTCCGCCAGCTCGCGCTCGTTGCCGAGCGTGGCATCGCTATAGACCTCGATCTTAACCTCGCCGTTGGTGCGCTCTGCCACCAACTCAGCGAAACGCTTGTCCGCCAGCGTGTTGCTATGGTCGGCGGCATAAATGTCGCCCAGCGTGAGCGTGGTTTCGGCACGCCCGAGACCCGCGCTGGCAGTCAGGGTAAGTGCGGTAATGATACCCATCAAGAAACGTTTTTTTACTAGCATGCTCTACTCCTCCGTTGAGCTTTTTCTGCGCCGTCACATGAAGGACGGGAGATAGGTTGTGAAGAACGGTACGAATGCGATCAAAAGGTTGACCAGCAACAGCGGGATCAGGAATGCCCAGACGAGCACCAGAATACGCGACAAGGGTATGCGAGCGATGCTGACACCGATGAAGAGCAACGTACCGACCGGCGGCATAACCGCGCCCATCATAATGGCGAGGACCATGACGACACCGAAGTGGACCGGATCGAAGCCCATCTGCACGCCGATGGCAGCAAGCGTCGGCACAAACAGCACGGCCGTCGACACCTCGTCCATGAGGCCGCCAATCAATGTCAGCACGATGATCAGGATCGTGATGACCAGAAGCGGCTCCGTGGTGATCGAGAACAGGACAGAGGTGATTTGCTGCTCGAACCGACCAAGCGCCAGGATGGTGCCGAAGACGGCCGAAAAACCGACGATCATCATGATGTTTGCGGACGACAGCGCCGCCGACATCGTCAGTTCCTTCACATTCTTCAGGTTGAGCGACCGCTCGATCACGAAACCATAAAACAGTGCATACACGACCGCTACGATGCCTGCTTCCGTCGGCGTGAAGATGCCGAACCGGATACCGCCGATTATGACGAAAGGCATTATCAGCGCCCAGCCGGCCTTCATGGTGGCCTGCCTCAGGCGCTCACCCGAGAACCTGACCGCCTCAACCTTGAACGACGAGAAACGGGTGAGGATGAAGGCAATCGTGAGCAGCGACAGGCCGACGAGCAGCCCCGGAATGATGCCCGCCATGAACAGACGGCCGATCGAGACGCCGGACATCGAACCATAGATGATGAGGAAGATCGATGGCGGGATCAGTGGAGCCATCATGGCCGAGAACGCGACCATCAAGGCGGCAAACTCCGGCTTGTAGCCCTGCTCCTTCATCGCCGGGATGAGGATGGAGCCGGTTGCTGCAGTATCAGCCGAGGCCGACCCCGAGACGCCCGCCATCAGAAAGTTTGCGATGACCGTCACATAGGCGAGCCCGGCCCGGAAATGCCCGACAAGGGCAATTGCCAGATCGACGATGCGCTTGGTGAGCCCGGAGCGCGACATGACCTCGCCGGCCAAGACGAAGAATGGGATCGCCATCAAAGTGAAGGAGTCCATGCCGCCAAAGGTCTTGGTAATGAGCAGGCGTTCCTGCACGATCGGATAATTCAAAACGACAACGAGAGCCGCAAGCCCGGTCGAAAACGCCACAGGCAGGCCAAGCAGCAGGAAGACGAGGAAGCAGCCGAAAAGCGTGAGTGTCATTGGCCTGCCTCCTGCCTGCCGCTACGCCAGTCGCGACCCATGCGCGTGATCGTTGCGAGAATGATAAAGGCCGAACCGACGGGAATGGCCAGGTAGATCCAGAACAGCGAAATCGACAGGGCCGAGGAGTGCTGCGGCGCGTTGACTCGGGCCATCAGCCAACCATAGTAGACGAAGGTTCCCATCAACCCGATAACGGCGAGATCGAGAACGATCGCAATCATGCGCTGGATGGCCTTGGGCATCATGTTGACGAACACGTCTACGGAGAACATGGCGCGGCGCCAGACCAGGATCGGCGCGCAGAGCCAAAAGACCCAGATAAAGGCATAGCGTATGACCTCCTCGGACCAGAAAAGGGCGTAATGGCCGTTGAAGACATAGCGCAGGCAGACGCCGGCAAAACCGACCGCGATGATGGCAAGCACGAGCGGCACGATGATTGCCTCTCCCACACGCTCGAGAAACGTCGGGTCTTCTGGAGATTTAACGATTTCGGATTGTTCTTGCATCAGGCTGCCAACGCTCCCCCGTCCACCTTGATCACGGCGCCGGTTATATAGTCGGAAAGCGGGCTGGCAAGGAATGCAATCGCCCCGCCAATTTCCTCCGGCTTTCCGGCGCGCCCCATCGGCACACGGTTTTCGACTTTCGCCACCCACTCCTTGTTGTGGAAGAGGGGCTCGGTCAGTTCCGTCCTGAACCAGCCCGGCTCGATCGCATTGACGCGAATTCCGGTCTTGCCCCACTCAACGGCGAGCCCTTGCGTGATCTGTTTGACGCCACCCTTGGACGATCCGTAGGCGACGATGAAGGGCATGCCGATCTCGCTTGCCATGGATGCGATATTGATGATCTTGCCGTAGCCGTTGACGCGCATGACGCAGCCGGCAGCTTGCGACATGAAGAACAGGCCGCGCGTGTTGATCGCATGCACGCGGTCCCAGTCATCCGGACCGTATTCGAATGAATCGCCGCGAATGTTGAGGCCGGCCGCATTGACCAGGATGTCGAGCCTGCCGTGCTCAGCCACGATCCGGCTGACAAGCGCTTTGGCTGCGTTGGGATCGCTGACATCGCAGACCATCGCCTGCGCGCCGGCCTCCGCCGCTGCCTTTTCTAGCACGTCCTGTCGACGGCCAGCGATGATGACGGTGGCACCGGCTGCAACCAGCGCGTTGGTTCCCGCCCGGCCAAGCCCGGTTCCGCCACCTGTGACGAGTGCGATACGGCCTTTGAGATCAATGGACAGCGACATTTTACACTTCACCTTCATTCTGAAGATTGATCTGGCGGCCGTCGCTTTCCACAACCGCATGGGCCAGGGCAAGCGCGGCAATTGCATCGTTGATGGAGGGCGTGACCGGCAGGCCGGAAACGATAGCACCTGCGAGGTTTCGCATTTCCCCGACATAACCCATGTGAACGAGCGAGGCATTTTCCGCGGAAATGTTCGTCATATTCGGCTCCCAGACCAAACGCTCTCGCTGTGGCGAGAAGGCGCGCCCCGGCACCATTGGCTCGGCATCCCGGGTATAGGTGACACGTGAGACGTTTTCGACAGTGACGCTTGCGCCGTCGGAGCCGGTAATCTGCACGCGCTCGTTGGGAACCCCCCTGCTCTCATAGTTCGATATTTCCAGCAGGCCGGCCGCGCCGCCTTGGTAGGCGAGCAGAACAGCGAAACCGAAACGCTCGCTCGACGCCTGCGTCTTCACGGCCGACACCCATTCGACGGGCCCGCCGAAGAAACGCATCAGATCGAGAAAGTGCACGCTGTGATCAAGAACGAACGAAAGGGGCGTGAGGGTCTTTGACCAGGCTGGCGTCCAGACGCCGGTGGTGATCCGCGCGCTAACCATCCTGACCGCACCAAAATCACTGGCCTCAGTGATCTCCTTCGCCATGCGGTAACCGGTCGCAAAGCGCTTCATGAAGCCAACCACGAGTTGCTTGCCGGCTCTCGCAGCGGCACGCTTCATCGCCTCTGCTTCGGCTACGGTGATGGCCGGCGGCTTCTCAACGAAGACATGCACACCGTGCCCGAAAGCGAGCTCTGCAAGCTTTGGATAAATTGTCGGACCGACCGCCATGACGACGGCATCGACCGCTTCGGCGGCCAACATCGCGGACATGTCGCCATAGGCGGCGCCAGCGCTTGCGGACTTCATCGTCGCTTGCGCGCGCTCCGCGTTCGGGTCGCAGACAGCGACGATTTCAATTCCTGCCGCTCGCATGGCGGGAACGAGAGCCGCATTGGCGAACGCCCCGCACCCTACCAGCGCTGCCCGCAGACGGACCTGTTGCATCTTGAAACTCCTCCTACGAGCCCTCTCCCGGCTCCAGAAAACGTTTTCCGAAAAACGGTTCTTGTCTCTTTGAATAACGGCGGAGAAGTAGCCTGTCAATGTCGGTACTGGCTATTTCAAACGATGATTCTCGGGTACAGTCGAGAAAACGAAGCAAACAGCAGGGCTGAAAAATCGGTTCTGCCACTGGAGTTTGAAAGTGTCCGACAAAGGACGTATTACGATTAGGGATGTCGCCGCCGCAACCGGTCACGCAGTATCCACCGTTTCGAACGCGCTTGCCGGAAAACGGCACGTCAACGAGGAGACGCGCCAACAGGTCAAGGAAGCCGCCGAACGGCTCGGATATCGTCCCTCGGCGGTGGCGCGCTCGCTGCGCATGAAGCTGAGCTCGACGATCGGCGTTCTGGTGCCAGATGTCAGCAACCCCGCCATTCCGGAATTCATCCGTGGCATCGACGACGTGGCCGTGCGGGAAGGCTGCACCATCCTGCTCTGCAACACGGACGAGCTTGTCGAACGGCAGGTCAGCCAAATGCACACCCTCCTGGACCGTCAGGTCGACGGTATGATCCTGATTTCGCAGCATTGCGACACGCCTGAAGTGCGCAAGCTGCTCGACGGCAAGACGCCCTTCGTGCTCATCCAGCGGCGCAGCGCCCGCTTTCGCGACGATTACATCGGCTCAGACAACCTGCAAGGCATGCGCGACAGCGTGAACTATCTCTACGGTCTCGGCCACCGCCGCATCGGCCTTGTTACCGGTCCCGCGACGTCCAGCACCGCACAGGAACGTCTGGAAGCCTTCGAAGCCACCATCGCCGAACTGGGCTGCGACGACGACCCCGAACTTGTCTATCGCGGCGACTACACGGTCGAGGCCGGTTATGAGGCCATGCACTACTTCGCCGCGTCGCAAAAGCGGCCGACGGCCGTGATTGCCAGCAACGACGTCTGCGCGCTCGGCGTGCAGGATGCGGCAAGCGAACTGGGCATTTCCATTCCGGCCGACATGTCGTTGCTCGGCTGCGACGACATCGATCTGGCAAAACTGCGCCGCATCAACCTCAGCACGCTGCGCCTGCCCAAGCGCGAAATGGGTGCGGCCGCCGCAGAGCTGCTGATGCGCCGCATCCATTCCAAGCGCCCGTCGACGCCGCGCGAGGTGATTATCCCGACGACGCTGGTGCTGCGCCAATCCTGCGCACCGCCAGCGGATGGCCAGAACGACGAGAGGCCGGCAGAACGCCGGCCTCTCGTCTCTCCAGGATGACGTTCATCGTGCCAGGGCGGCGGCAAGCTCCCTGATGGCCAGCATACCGGGATCGTCGATGCCGATCGTCTGATCGCCGAACATGCGGGCGCGGCCGATGCGGTTCGGCCGGCTCCGGAAGGCTTCCAGCGCGTCGGATGCCGCCGTCGCCGCCGCCCTTGCGGCCTGCTCCGGCGTTTCCGCCCTCTTCAGCGCTTCGGCCACGGCATCAAGCGAATCCAGCACCGTCTTATCGCCCAGTGAAGCGCCACCCCGCGAGATCATCGCGTCGCGCGCCGTGGCCACGAGGCCGGACAGATCGCCGACGCCGATCGCGTCGCGCCCCTTCGCCTCTCGCCCTGCGGCAAACAGACCTGTCGCAAACAGAGTGCCGAGGCTCGATCCGGTCGCAAGCGTGGCCGCTTTGGCGAGCTGGCTGAGGGCCGAACCGGGATCGGCCGCGGCAGACAGATCCACTTCCGCCATCCTGCCGATGACACGGGCCAGCATGCCGCCCGTGTCGCCGTCGCCGAGCTTGGCGTCGGCGTCGTTCAGCACCTGCTCCAGCGGCCCCATGGCATCATGGGCGCGGGCGATGGCGGAGGCGATGCAGGAGACCGTGATGCTCATGCCGTCACCGTCCAGAACGGGCAATAGGCCGGCTTGCCAAGCAGGGCTTCGATCTCGTCATCAACGAAGCATAGCGAGATGGAGGCGCCGGCCATTTCCATCGACGTCGCATAGTGCCCGACGAGCGGCCGGACGATGGTCATGCCGGCGGACTCAAGCTTCGCCCGCGCCCGGCGATAGAGAATGAAGAGCTCTTCCAGCGGCGTGGCCCCGAGGCTGTTGACAAGGATCGACACGCGCGGTCCAGCGCCATCCGGCTTGTCGGCGAGCAACCGCTCCACCATCTCGTCCGCAATGCTATCGGCAGGCTTGAGTTGGTCGCGCCAGATGCCCGGCTCGCCATGGATGCCCATGCCCATTTCGATCTCGTTTTCACCGAGCGTGAAGGACGGCTTGTCGGAGCCGGGAACCTGGCAGGGCGAGAGCGCGACGCCGATCGTGCGGGTGCGATCGACCGTTTTTTGCGCGATCGCCGTCACCGCATCGAGGTCGGCACCGGTCTCGGCAAGTGCGCCGGCCGTTTTATAGGCATAGATGATACCCGCAACGCCGCGCCGCTTCTGCCGCTCGGCCGGCCCGGCGCTGGCGACGTCGTCATTGCCGAGCACGGTCGTCGTGCGGATGCCTTCGTCCTCCAGCATCTCGCCGGCCATATCGAAGTTCATGCGGTCGCCACCGTAGTTGCCGTAGAGCCGCAGCACGCCCTCCCCGCCGTCCGCCAGCCGGATCGCCTCGATGCAGGAGCCGACGGTCGGCCCCTCGAAGACGTTGCCAATCGAGCAGCCGTCGAGCAGCCCCTCCCCGACATAGCCGGTGAACAGTGGCAGATGGCCGGAGCCGCCGCCGGAGACGACACCGACCTTGCCTTTGCGGGTCGGCTTTGCGCGATGCACGACACGGCCGGTTTCGCCGCTAAGCGCCAAGGACGGATTGGCGGCGATGAGGCCGCCGAGCATTTCATCGACGAAGCCCGAAGGCTTGTTCATCAACTTCTTCATGGCATTGCCTCCTCAGTAGTTCAGCGCCGAGTTGTCGTTGAACATGGTGATTGGCGGATAGGCGCGTTCGTCCGTGATGACGTCGAGAACGGTCGTGGCATCGGCCGCGAAGGCCGCCTTCAGCGCCGGCAGGAAGTCTTGCGCCTTGTCGATGCGCACGCCCTCGCAGCCCGCACCACGGGCAATCGCTGCGTGATCGACCGGCGTGAAGTCGCAGGCATCCGAATACTCGTTGAAGATCACCTTTTCTGCATGCTTCTCGTAACCGAGGATCGAATTGTTCAGCACCGCCACGACCACGTTGAGCCCCATGCGGCGCGCCGTCTCCAGTTCCGACCACACATGTGCAAAGCCGCCGTCGCCGACGAGCGCAAAGATCGGCGCATTCGGTCTGGCGCACTTGGCGCCCAGCGCATAAGGCAGACCCCAGCCGAGGCCGGCAAGACCGCGGGGCGTAAGGAAGCGCATGCCGGCCTTGCGCGATTTCAGGTGGTTGCCAACCCAGATCGAGGAATAGCTGGCATCCGACACGACGATATGGTCGGGCGTCAGCAGGCTGTCGAGATCGCGCATCAGCCGCTCCGGGCGGATCGGGCTTTCATCCGACGTTTCGACCGCTTCGGCATCTTTGCGGCCCTTGGCGAGGCCTTCGGAGATCGTCCTTTCAAGCGCGGGACGCGCCGCCTTGCGCTTTGCGCCGTCCTCCCCTTCGAGGGCGGCGGAGAGCGCCTTGATGCCGAGCCTGGCATCGCCGACGAGGCGTAGCGCCTCATAATTGCGGCCGATCTCCTGGCCGTCGATATCGAGGTGGATGTATTTGGCATCCTTCGGGAACAGCGACCAGCTATCCGTGCCGTTCTGGTTCGTGCGGTTACCGATCAGCATGATCACGTCAGCCTCGGTCACCAGTTCGCGCACGTGCTTGGTGCGGCTGCGCGTCGCCATGAAGTAGCCGACGATGCCGACGGAGAGCGGATGCCCTTCATCGACGGCGCCCTTGCCCATGACGGTGGTTGCGACCGGAATCGAGAAGCGTTCCTGGAGGGCGGCAAGCTCACCGGCCGCATCGGAGACATGCACACCGCCGCCGGCGATGATCAAAGGGCGCTCGGCCGAGGCCAGCAGCTTTGCGGCTGCGGCGACACGGTCCGGATCCGGCCCGCTGCGATCGAGCGGGAAGCTGCCGAGTGAGGCCATGCGGCTGTAGTTGCGGCTTTCCGCGGTCTCCACGAACATGTCGATCGGCGCGATCAGCACGGCCGGACCGGGGCGGCCGGAGGCGGCCGCAGTAAATGCCATGTCGATATAGTCATCGATACGGTTGACGTCGGCGACGCGCTTGATCCACTTCGCCACCCCCTTGAACAGATCGAGATGATCGAGCTCCTGAAAGGCATTCTTGTCGGCGAACGGACGTGCAACGTCCTGGACGATTGCAACGATCGGGATCGAGGCCTTGTAGGCTTCCGCCAGCCCCGGAACCAGCAGCGTCGCCGCCGGTCCGTTTTGCGCGGTCACCACCGCCACCTTGTGCGAGATGCGCGCATAGGCATCGGCCATCACCGCGCCGGCATTTTCCGTGCGATAGCCGATCTGCCTGATGCCGTAATGCGGCGCCGCCAGGAAAAGTGCCGCCGGAATGGACTGGCCGAAGATCACTTCCACGCCATGCCGCTTCAGCGCCTGCGCCATCACATGCGCGCCGCTCATGTTACCCTTGCTCACGTCTTATCCTCCCTGAAACCTTTGAAAATGCGAATGAATTGTGTCAGATGACCGTTGCGGACCGGAGCTTCTCGATGTCGGCATCGGGCATCGAAAGCCACTCGTGCAGCACCTCGTCGGAATGTTCGCCGAGCATCGGCGGCGGAAGCCGCACGGCGGTCGGCGTGGTGCCGAGGCCGACCGGTGGCCCCTGCATCGGCACCACGCCAGCCTTGGGATGAACGACATCGACGATATGGCCGGCCTCGCGCATGTAGGGGTCGTTGGCGACCTCCTCGACGGTACGGATGCGCGCGGAGGGCAGCTCCGCCGCCCGCAACGCCGCGAGCACCTCGTCTGCGCTTTGTGCGCCGATCCACTCGGAGGCGATCGCCTCGATCGCCTCGACGTTGACCATGCGGCTCTCGAGCGTCGAGAACCGCGGATCCTCCAGCAGCTCCGGCCGGCCAATCATGTTCACAAAGCGCGGGAAATGCGCGTTATTGCCGGCGACCATGTGGATCCAGACGTCGTCCTTCGTACGAAACGTATTGGCGGGCGCTGCATAGCGGTCGCGGTTGCCGGCCCGCGTCATGCGCCGGCCGTTCACCAGGAATTCCGGGATCGCCGTCATCAGCATGGAGGTTGCCCCGCCGATCAGGCTGACATCGACCACCTGCCCCTTGCCCGTCGTGTTGCGATGGTTAAGGGCTGCCAGAATGCCGATCGTCGCATGCAGCGCGGTGGCGTAATCGACGAGGAAGGTGCCGGCCATCATCGGCCCGCCCTTCGGATCCCCCGTCAGGTCCATGAAGCCGGTAATCGCCTGCGCGATGCCGTCGAAGCAGGGTTCGGCCGAGAGGCTGTTGTTCTGCCCGAAACCGGAAAGCCGCGCCATGACGAGCTTCGGGTTGATCTTGCGCAGATCCTCCCAGCCGCAGCCCATCTTTTCCATCGTGCCGGGCCGGAAGTTCTCAACCAGCACGTCCGCCTCCAGCACTAGGCGGCGCAGCAGATCCTGCGCCTCTGGATTGCGGAAGTTGAGCGTCAGGCTGCGCTTGTTGCGGTTGAACATCATGAAATAAATGCTCTCGCCGGCAATGTAGGGACCGAGCGAGCGCGTATCGTCGCCGGCACGCGTGCGCTCCACCTTGACGACGTCGGCGCCGAGATCGCCGAGCAGCATGGCGCAGTGGGGGCCGGCGATGAACCTGGAGAGATCCAGCACTTTCAGGCCGGACAGGGACGAGACCGTGGAGGGTGAGGGTGTTTGCATGATCATACTTTTAGCAGGATGCGGTTGGGGTCGATGTCGTTGCGGATGCGTGCGAGCTCTTCCGCAGTCGGCGTTTCGGTTTCGGGAATCGTTTCGGGAACGAGCGGCACGAAGGACATGGCGGCCAGCACTTCGTCTTTCGTCACGCCGGGATGCAGCGACTTCAATCGCATTTCGCGCGTGCCCTCGGCAAAATCGAAGACCGCCTTGTCGGTGACGACAATTGCCGGGCCGCCCTCGCCCAGGCCCGCCTCGCGCCGGCTGGTGCCGCCGGAAAGGTGTCCGGCGCTGGTGATGAAATCGACCTTCTCGACGAAGCTGCGCGCATCGAGGTCCATCAGCAGGATCGGCCGGCGCACGAAGGCGAAATGCTCGGGCTGCGCCAGGCTGCCGACAAGGCGAACTTTCGGCTTGCGGTAATCGCCAATCGCCGTGATGTTCATGTTGCCGTAGCGGTCGAGCTGGGCTGCCGAGTTGAACGAAACATCGAACTTGCGCCGCGCCAGCATGTCGCATTTCACGCCGGTATCTGGCGGGCAGGCCGCAGCCTGCCACTGCGTAAAGGCATCCTGCGTGAAATGCTCGGGAATCACCGAGAGATCCGGCTCCAGAAGATTGCCCCAATAGACGGCAGCACCCGGCGCATGGCTCATCTGCGCAAGGCGCGCGGCGGCAAGCGGAATGCCGACGGCGAGTGTAAAAGCCCGGCCGTTCGTGCCGACGCCGACGAAGCAGAGATCGTCATCCTGGATCTGTCGTGAGAGATAGGCGGTGATGAGTTCGTTATTGGTATAAGTCGCCATGGCTTATGCCCTCCCCTTGACGTTGAGTGCGGAGAGCGCAGCCAGGCCGCCGCACTTCTCGAGATATGCCGCATGGTCTGGCAGCGCGCGGGCGAATTCGTCGAGATAGGCATTGACGCCGTCGGCGGTCTTGGATCGGGAGATGTAGCTGTTCATATGCGCGTCGTCTTCGTCGTAGACCGTGTCGCAGGCGGCGGGATGCGCGCCGTAGGGCACTTCGACGATCGCTTCCACCCATTGGCCCGGGATGTAGGTGAGCGACGGCTGCTTCTTGATCTCGTCGTGCGAGACGATCTTCTCGACCGTCACGATGAGGCGCTTGGCGCCGGCTGCCATCGGCTGATCCATATCGTCGGTGTCGCGCACGACCGGCCACTGCACGTTGCCGTATTTGTCGCCGGCATAGCCGTGGATGATCGTAAACTCGGGCTCTGCCGCGGCAATCGCCTGCAGCTTCTCCCCCGTGAACGGGCAGTCGAAAGTGCGGATCTGCTCGGGATTCACCTTTGCGAGATCGGAACCGAACAGCGTGCGAATCGGCAGAAAGGGCATGCCTTGGGCGGCTGCGCGCAGGCGTGCCACCATGGCAGTTTCGGAAAAGTCACGCACCTCGATGCGGCCGCTCTCGACGGCACGGCGGAAGTTGCGCGCAAGCCCATAGTTGAACAGGCCGACATAGATGCCTTCCCAGCGGCGAATCGCTTCCGCTGCGGCGAGCAGGTCGACCGCCGTCGTGCCGGCCCAGCTGAGCACGGTAAGGTCGCGCACCTTGTTGCGGATCAACTGGCGCACGGCGGCATTGGGCTGGCGGCGCAGCAGGCTGCCGCCGATCATGACAGTCGAGCCCGATACGATCGGAGACAGCGCCCTGTCTAGGGTGGTCAATTTCTCTTTCAAAACGAAGTTCTCCCACTGAGTGCGATAGCGTATAAAAACGTTTCTTGAAAATGGCAACAGAAAACGTTTCTTGTCGTCGATTTTCTGCTACGTTGGACCTCCATGAAGGGCACAGGCGGAGTCATCTTTTGAGCAACCAGCACATATTTTTCGGCCTTGTCGGCTATCCGATCACCTTCGTGCGTTCGCCCGGCCTCATGAACACCTATCTTGCAGAACACGGTCTACCCGGCCATATGATCCCGTTCGCCGTTCGGCCCGAGGCGCTGCAAGCAGCGCTCGCCGGGCTCCGTCACCTGGAAAATCTCCGTGGCTTCTTCGTCACCATGCCGTTTAAGGAGAGCATCCTGCCCCTTCTAGATGACCTGAGCGAACCGGCGCGTATTTCCGGGGCAGTGAACATCGTGCGCCGCGCACCCGATGGCCGGTTCTTCGGCCACCAGCTGGATGGCGCTGGCTTCGTCGGCGCGATGATGGCCACGGGCGTCACCATCGCCGGTGCCTCGGCCCATGTCGCAGGTGCCGGCGGCGTCAGCGCGGGCATCTGCTACGCACTTGCCCAAACAGGTATCAGCCGCATCACCATCGCCAACCGCAACCGGGACCGCGGCGAAAAACTCGCCGACCGGCTCCGTGGCGCCTTTCCCAAAACCGTCTTCGCGGTGACGAGCGCCCGACCTGACCGGGAAGTCGACATCGTCGTCAATGCCACCAGCCTCGGCCTTTCGTCTGACGATCCACTGCCTGTCGATCTTGCGGCCACGCGACCCGGCATCTTCGTTGGCGATGTGGTGAACGTCCCGCATCTGACACCCTTTCTTGAAGCGGCCGCAGCACGCGGCTGCCGCATCCAGCATGGCAAGGCCATGTTCGCCCCGCAGATTGAACTTGCACTCCGCTTCTACGAAACCGGAGTGTAACCCCTCTGGTCGTGCTCAATGCACAACCAGATTGGCGCCGGTGATGAGCTTGACGATATCGTCGGGATTGGTCTCCGCCTTCTTGCGCACGCCGGCCGTCTGGCCCTGACGCAGGACGTGGATGCGGTCGCAGACCTCGAAGATGTGATGCAGGTTGTGGCTGATCAGGATGATAGAGAAACCGCGCGAACGCAGGTCCTTGATCAACGACAGCACCTTCTCCTGCTCGGGCACACCGAGCGCCGCCGTCGGTTCGTCCAGGATGACGACCTTGCGGCCGAAGGCGACGGCGCGCGCAATGGCGATGCTCTGGCGCTGTCCGCCGGACATGCCCTTCACCGTAAACTGGGTCGACTGGATGTGGATGTTCAGTGATTTCAGCAGATCCTTGGAGCGGCTGTGCATCTCCTCCGCCTTCAGGAACTTTGCGCCAAGAATTTTACGGACTGCCTCGCGCCCGGCGAAGATGTTCTCCGCAACGTTGGAATCGTCAAAGAGCGCCAGGTCCTGGTAGACCGTCTCGATGCCAAGTTGGCGGGCGTCCTCTGGCTTGCGCACCGTCACCTCCCTGCCCTCAAACCAGAACTGGCCGCTGTCGGCGGGCTGCGCGCCGGAGATGATCTTAATGAGGGTCGATTTGCCGGCGCCGTTGTCGCCGGCAAGCGCCAGGACTTCGGACTCGTGGAGTTCAAAATCGATGGCGGTCAAAGCGCGAACGGCGCCAAACGACTTGCAGATATTGTTCAGTTTCAGCAGTGGGGTCATCGCGGGTGTCCTCTGGGCGGTCGAAGGGATTACCCCTCGACCGCAGCCGATTACTTGCAGTAGGTGTCGTGCGTTTCCTTGGTGATCATCGGCGTATCGAGGAAGGTGACCTTCTCGACCGTCTCGCCGGCGAGCACCTTCATCGCGAGGTCGAGTGATTCCGGGAACATGGTCGGGTAGTAGACCGAACCCGTCAGGCGGCCGGAGGCCACGCCTTCGCAACCCTCCTTCGCGCCGTCCATACCGACGATGGCAACCTCGGCAAGCTTCTGCTCTTCGAGCACCTGTGCAGCACCCATCGCCATCGTGTCATTGTGCGCGAAGACCGCATTCACGTCGCGGTGTGCGGTCACGGCGTCTTCCATCGCCGCCACGGCTTCCTGCAGGCGGTAATGGCCGACATAGGAAACCACCTGGATACTCGGGTGCTTGGCGATCTCCTCTTCGAAGCCCTGCTTGCGATCGACCGTTGCGGACGCGCCGGGCGTGCCTTCGAGCTGGATCACCTTGCCCTCCTCGCCGATCTTCTCGACGATGAAGCGAGCGGCAACGCGGCCCATCTCGACGTTGTCGGATCCGATGAAGGCGGCGAACTCCGTTTCCGGCACGTCGAGCTTGCGGTCGAAGATGATCAGCGGAATCTTGGCGCGCTTGGCGGCATCGGCGATCGGCGCCAATGCCTTCGAATCGTTTGGCGACAGGACGACGGCCGAGACGTGGCGCGTGATCAGATCCTCGACGCCCGAAAGCTGGGTCGCGCTGTCGCGGCGGCCGTCAACGATCGTCAGCGTGACGTCCGGGTGTGCGGCACCCCAGGCCTTGGCCCGCTCGATGCCACCCACGCGGTAGGGATGCTCGAGGTTTGGCTGGGCTATGCCGATCTCCACCTCCTCGGCGGTTGCGGCAACCGGTGCGGCGATTACCGTGCCGGCCAGCATCGCGATACGGAACATCTGTCTGCAAGTCATTGGTTTCCTCCCTTTCGACTCGATCCGGCACGTGCCGGGAACTTCACTGTGGTTTGTGCGCTACCTGCGGGCGCGGCTCTTTGTTTCGCGCCGGATGCTGAACATCACGGCAACGACGATGATCACGCCGCGTGCGAAGTCCTGCGCATAGGGCGAGATGGAGAGAAGGTTCAGGATGTTGTAGGTGAGCCCGATCACCATCAGCCCAACGAAGGTGAGCAGGATGCTGCCGATGCCGCCGACAAAGGGCGTGCCGCCGATGACGACCGCAGCGATGCCGGACAGTTCGAAGAGCATGCCGCCCGTTGGTTCACCGACGCCAAGGCGTCCGAGGAACAGCAGGCCCGCCATGGCCGCCAGCACGCCGTGCAGCGTGTAGACGCTGCGGATGACACCCTCGACCTGAATGCCAGAGCGGTGGGCGCCGACCGGATTGTCGCCAACGAGGCAGACATGGCGGCCGTAGACCGTGTACTTGAGCACCACGGCGGCCGTCACGAAGATGAAACCCGTCAGCAACACCGGCATCGGGATCGGCCCCAGATAACCTCGGCCGAAGGCAAAGACGAATTCGGGGGCCAGATCCGCCGTCAAAGTGCGCCCTTCGCTGAGAATGAGCGCAAGCCCGCGCGCGGCCGTCATCATGCCGAGCGTCGCGACGAAGGGCGGCACCTTGCCCCAGGTGATGAGCGCGCCGTTTATGTAGCCGCAAACGGCCCCCACGACGATCACCACTGCAATCATGCCGGCTGACCCGACCACCGGAGCGACAAGCGCGCCGACCACGGTGGCAAGAGCCAGAACCGCCCCGCCCGACAGATCGATGCCGCCGGAGATGATGACATAGGTGAGGCCGATGGCAATAAGCCCCACCATGGTCCATTGCCTGAGCACGTTGAAGATGTTGTCGGCCGTCAGGAAGTACGGCGACAGGAAAGTCGAGATGATGACGAGCGCGAAAAGCCCGGTGACTGCGATGTTGCGCAGCATCAAGTCCTTGGCGGTGGCCGTGAGATTGCCTTTGGCAAACATGGGCGTCCTTTCGCTGAGATTGCTTCCGTCAGACATGTTCCACCTCCTCAGCCCCCGACTTTCGCCGATGCCCAGCCGGCGGCGGTCATCAGTCCATCTTGGTTGCGGGTCCATACTTCGAGTTCGAGCCGGCCGTCTTCAGTGCTGCCCGTGACGACGCCGCAAACTGTCAGTTCGTCGCCGGCGTAGACCGGCTGCAGATAGACGTTCTTCATCCAGCCGGAGGAGAACCAGGCCGCCGGGCCGAAAAAATCCGCGAGCATCTGCGACATCCAGCAGGTCGTTTGCACACCTTGGGCGAGGCGGGCGCGGAAGCCGGCGGCGCTGGAGACGTTGTCGTCCGTGTGGATATTGTGCCGGTCGAAATGGATGCCGGAAAAGACGGCCATCTCGTCCCTGTGTGCCCTCTTCTTCAACGAGGGCACCGGCGTCCCGACCGGGATGTCGAGGCGGGCATCCGCCACAGGAGAAACGTTTTCGGGTACCGACCCGGAAACGCGACCCGCAGCCGTCGCTGAACTGCCCGCGCCCATGCGGATGCCCTCGGGTATGCGCATGATTTCCGTCGACTTCTGACGCACCAGCAAACGACCGTTCTCGTCGTGGACGCTGACATCAAGAACGCAATAGCCCTTGCCGCGGCGCTCGTACTTATCGACATACTCACCGGTCAGCGTGACGGCGCCACCGAAGGGAACGGGCGCGTGATACCAGAGCTCTTCAGCCTGATGTAGGCCAACCACCGTGTTGGGATTATACTTCGTCAGAAACAGCGCCACTCCGTCGCGAACCAGCGCTGCCGAGGGGACGATGCGATACCCGATCGCCGGATCGATCGTGCTATAGCAGTCAGAATAGTCGGACAGTGAAAAGCACGCAGAGCGCAGGTAATGCTCGTCCATCGCGATGACCTGCGGGCCGAATGTTTCGCCTATCTCGACCGATTCGAAGGTCGGATCCTTGTATTGCATAGAGTTCCTCACCGATATCTCCGCCGGGCCCTGCCGGCATACCCAAGACAGCCGCAGACATGCCGAAATACCCGCCAAAAAGAGGTATTCCGCGACCTGTCTCTCGCTTGGCAAATCTTCTCCCAGCTCCGAGACTTTCATATAAAAACGTTTCTGCAAACGTTTTTATCGGGCATAGTGCAAGAACCACCAGCAGAAGGGAGCAGCGATGGGGGTAAGACGGCGGGCAAGACGCGGCATAACGATCGTCGATGTTGCGGAGGCCCTGGGCGTTGCACCATCGACCGTATCCAACGCCCTGCATGACAAGGACATCGTCGCGCCGCACACCAAGGCGCGCATCCTCGCCATGGCGAAAGCCATGAACTATCAGGCCTCGGCCGCCGCCCGCGCGCTCGTCACACGGCAATCGTCGTCCGTCGGGGTCATCCTGCCCGATTTCGCCAACCCGGTCTTCAACGAGATCATCAGCGGACTGAATTCCGTTCTTGCCCAGGCCGGCTATGCCACGCTGGTTGCCAGCACGTCGAATGATGGGCGCACTTGCAAGGCGGCGATCCACGCCTTCGTGAAACGCGACGTTGATGCCATCGTCGTTATTTCCCAGAGCCTCGATGTCGGCGAGACGGCGCAGCTTGCTGGATGCGGGCTGCCGGTCGTCCTTGTGCACCGCACCCCTGCCGACTGGCAGACGGCACACGCGCCAAGCTCAACCTTCGACTATGTCGGCATGGACAATGCCGGCGGCGTGCGCGCGCTGGTCGATCACCTTGCCGGGCTCGGCCACCGGCGCATCGGCTTCATCACCGGCCCACTGCAATCTTCCGCCGCCTGCGAGCGTACGGAGGGATTTCGGCATGCGGTGATGGCGCTTGGGCTCGATGCGGACCCGCAACTGCTCGTGGAAGGCAGCTACGACTTCATCGCCGGCATGCGGGGCGCGCGCGCGCTGCTGTCGCTGACGCAACGGCCGACGGCAGTCATTGCCGCCAACGACCTGATGGCCTTCGGGACAATGGACGTCGCCCAGCAGATGGGCCTTGCCGTGCCGCGCGATCTGTCAATCGTCGGCATCGACGACGTTTTCTTCTCCGCATTTCCGATGATCTCGCTGACGACCGCCCGCCAGCCGGCGATCGACATCGGCGAAAGCGTCGGAGAGCGGCTGCTCGAACGCTTTTTTGACGATGCGCCCTGTCCGATCGCCGTCACGCTTCCGGTCGAGGTCATCGTTCGCCATTCCACCGCACCCGTACCCGACAGCATCGACCCGGGAAGACCTCTCTCGGTCGAGAGCCTTGAGGCCTACCTCACCAGCCGCTGGAAACCCTCCACCGTCATCGTTGCTTAGACTGAAGTTGACATGACCTCTACGCCGCTGCTTGCGGGCTTTTGTGTTCTCGACATGGCCCGGTTCATCGCCGGTCCGTTCCGCGCCATGCCGTTTAGCAACATCGGTGCCGACATGACAAAGGTCGAGATGCGCTGCAAATCGGCAGTTGCGCCAGCGCCGCCAGATCGCCGGTCTCGACCATCCGTCGGGTTGGCGCCTTTACGAACCATGGCGCAACCGGACGCGGTACCGAAAGAAGCAAGGATGAGGAAGGCACTATCCTCCCTCCACAGGGCCGGTCGTGTCCCGGATGCGCAGTTCGGTCGGCAGGATAACCTTGCGCCCGGGTGTGTCGGGCTCACCCAGGCGTTCAAGAAGCAGCTTTCCGGCCGCCCGCCCGAGGTGGCGCTTCGGCTGGTGGACGGTCGTCAGCCCCTCCACCTTCAGGGCTTCGGTCTCCATCAGGCTGAAATCGAAAACATCGTCGAAACCGGTGACCGAGATATCCGCCGGAACACTGAGCCCGATGCTGTGGAGATAGCCGACGACGCCAAGTGCCACGAAATCGTTTGCCGCGATGACCGCGGTCGGCCGCGGCGTCACCGACATAAAGGCCTCTGCAGCCTTGGCGCCGCTTTCCTTGTAGTAGTTGCCGGAAAAGACAAGGCGCTCGTCCACCTCCAGCCCGTAGGCCATCATCGAAACGCGAAAATGCGCCAGGCGCTCTCGCGAGGTCGAGGAATGCGCCGGGCCGGAGACATAGGCAATGCGCCGGTGACCGAGGCCGCGAAGATGGGCGAGCAGGAGCTCGATGCCCTGCTCGTTGTCCGGGCCGACATAATCGACACCCTCATGGGGCCGGCGGTTGACGAAGACGCACGGTGGTCCGCGCTCGAGCAGCTTCAAGGTCTCGTTCGCCAGAGTCTGCGATACCATGACGATACCGTCCACCTGTCGGTCGAGCAGCGAGCGCATGATTGCCACCTGCTTTTGCGGGTCTTCGTCGGTGTTGGACAGGAACATTGTATGGCCATCACCCGAGACGATCTCGTCGATGCCCTTTACGATCTGCGGAAAAATCGGGTTTGTGATATCCGCGATCAGCACGCCGATGGACGAGGTGCGCTGCGTTCTGAGGGCACGGGCGATCGTCGATGTGCGGTAGCCGAGTCTGTCCGCTGTTTCCTGAATCAGCCGCCTGCGGTCGAGGTCGACATAGCCCTTGCCGGAAAGCGCACGCGCGACGGTCGCTCGCGAAAGGCCGCATTCCCGTGCAATGTCTACCAGCGTCGGCCGTCTGGCCGAAGAACTAGGAACGACGCGTTCCACCATGAAGGGACCCTTTCCGCGCGAATTCTTCGCAACTCCAATCACTCTTTGGCACGTAAGGCAACTGTGGCCGTTGACAAGTTTTCGAAGATGTGAGATCGATCCCACATGAGATCGATCTCACATCAAGTTTTCAGCTGTGAGAATCAATCCGGCAAATGGCCGTCGAGGAGGATGGCCGGGAGGACAATCCGTGGGACGAACGTCCAAACTGACTTCGCTGCAGGATGCTGCCGCGACCGTGAAGGATGGCCAACGCCTAACGCTGGGCGGCTTTGCCATCTACCAGCGCCCGATGGCCTTTGTGCGCGAACTCGTGCGTCAGGGCCGACGCGACCTGACGATCGTCGGTGTCGTCAACGCCATCGAGGCCGATCTCCTGATCGGCGCCGGCTGCGTTTCGCGCATCGAGACATCCTATGTCGGGCTTGAGAAATTCGGCCTCGCCCGCAACTTTCGCCGCGCTGCGGAGGCAGGCTCGCTCGATACGGTCGACTATCCCGAACTGATCGCCTGGGACCGCTTTCGCGCCAGCCAGGAAGGCCTGCCCTTCTGGCCATGCACTTTCCTCGGCGGCAGCGGCATCGTCGAATACAACAAGGACATCGTTGCCTTCGACTGCCCCATCACCGGCGCCAAGCTCTGGGCCGTGCCGCCGGCCGCGCCCGATGTGGTCGTCGTCCACGCCGTCATCGGCGACGAATACGGCAACGTCGCCTTCCATAACCGCAAGATGCTGCCGCAAAGCGTCGACATCACCCATACCCGGTCTTGCGACACCATTATCGTGACCGTGGAAAAAATCGTTTCTGGAAAGGAAATGCGCCGCCGGCCCGACCTCGTCGAGATCCCAGCGCTGCGCACCACCCATATTGTTGAGGTTCCCTTCGGCGCGCATCCGACATCGCTGCTCGGGATTTACGACTGCGATGATGACGCCTTCCGCGACTATGCGGCAGCCTCCGGTGCACCGGACACATTTGCCGATTTTCTCGATAGCACCGTGCACACGCCGGGCGGCCACGCCGGCTATCTCGAAACGCTCGGCGTCGAGCGCCTGCTTGCCCTTCGCAACGTGGAGCTTCCGGCATGAGCGCCCTTCCATACACGGTCGAGGAACTGATCACCGTCGTGCTCGCGAAAAGCTTCAAGGACGGCGAAGTCGGCTTCACGGGCCTTGCGACCGGCGGCGCGGCGGCACTCTACATCACCGGCATCCCGCTGGCCGCGATGGAGTTCGCCCGCCAGACGCACGCGCCGAACCTGACGATCCTGCTCGCCGGCTGGTCGATCAACCCGGACTTTTCCGAAATCCGGCAGCTGCCTTCGGCGGAGTTTGACAGCGGATTGCAAAATCTGCCCTGCGAAGCGCAGATGGAGACCTATCCCGGACCCTATGCGGTGCGCCGCGGCGATGTCGATTTCGGCTTCGGGTCGGGCGTCCAGGTCGACCGCGCCGGCAACATCAACAGCACGTGCGTCGGTGACTTCAACAAGCCGAAGGTCCGCCTCGTGGGCTCGATCCTGCTCCCGGAGCACATGACCTGCTTCCGCCGCGAATACATCATGATGCCGCACCACGAGGTACGCAGTTTCGTCGAAAAGGTCGATTACGTCTCCGGCGTCGGCTACCCGGGCGGGCAGGCAGGGCGTCAGGCGCTCGGCCTGACGATCGGCGGCCCGGAATGGATCGCTACGCCGAAATGCATCTTCGAATTCGACCGCGCCGCCGGCCATGCCCGGCTGCGCAGCATCCACCCGGGCATCGACCCCGACGACGTCCGCCGCTCGACCGGCTTTGCCATCGAGACGAACGGCATTCCCACGACACAGGCCCCGACGGGTGAGGAGCTGGCGATCCTGCGACGCAAGGTCGATCCGCATAGCGCCCTCATTCCCCACGGCGGCGAATGACTTTCTGGAGGAGCTGAGAACACCATGTCCAATATCGAGATCGGTTCGAACCCGCCGGCGAAATCGTCGTCCACTACAAACCTGCGCACCGTCGGGCTGTTCATGCTGAACTACAGCCACGTGATCACCTTCCTTGTCCTGGTGATCGCTGCCAGCATCGCCTCGCCGCACTTTCTGAACACGACGAACATCCTGAACGTCGTGCGCGGCGCCAGCATGGTCGGCGTGGTCGCAATCGGCATGACGATCATCATCCTGTGCCGCGGCATCGACCTTTCCGCCGGATCGCTCGTCGGCGTCGCGGCGGTGACGGCAGCGGCGCTTGCCGGCAACGGTTCCCCTATCGCCTGGGGCGTTGCCCTGGCCGTTACGACGGCGCTCGGCGTCGTCAACGGCCTGCTCATCACTAAGCTGAAGCTCCAGCCCTTCATCGCCACGCTCGCGATGATGATCTTCGCCCGCGGCTGCATCTATCTCTATTCGGATGGCGGCGACGTCTATGCACAGGGCGCAGATGCGGCCTTCCGTTGGCTCGGCTCCGGCTACATCTGGGTCGTTCCCGTGCCCGTAGTGCTCTTCGTCGCACTCTGGGCGGCGCTCGCCTATGTCATGAAGCACACCCGCTGGGGTCGCCACGTCTACGCCGTCGGCGCAAACGAGGATGCCGCACGCGTCTACGGCATCGGCGTTGATCGCATCAAGATCCAGGTCTATGCGCTGTCGGGCCTTCTGGCGGGCATTGCAGGGCTCATTCTCGTCAGCCGTGTCAGCGTCGCCGAGCCGAATGCCGGCAGCCTTTTCGAGCTCGACGCGATCGCCGCGACGCTGATCGGCGGCACGTCATTCGATGGCGGTGTCGGTGCGGTCAGCGGAACCATGCTCGGCGTGCTGATCCTCGCCATCATCACCAACCTGCTCAACCTGCTCGGCGTGTCCCCCTTCGTCCAGATGCTGGCGATGGGCGTGATCATCGTCGTCGCCGTCGTTATCAGCGACATGCGCAACCGGCAACGCTGAACCTGGAATTTTACCGAAGGTCCAAAGAGGAGGAGACTCGAATGACCAAGATACTGACGCTGAAAGACGCACTTGCACTGAACCGCCGCAGCCTGTTGAAAGCGGGCCTTGGCGCCGCCGCCCTCGGCACGCTTGGAGCACCCTACGTGGTGACGAGCGCCCGCGCCGAACAGCCGCTCGCCGGCAAGAAGATCGGCTTCTCGCAGTCCTACGCGACCGATGAATGGCTGAAGGCTCAGCGACAGGATCTCCTGGAGCAGGCCAAGAAGCATGGTTTCGAGGTCAGCGTCACCGACGCGCGGGAAAACCCTGCGCAGGAAATCCGCAACCTCGAAGATCTCGCCGTGCGCGGCGTCGATGCGGTCATCATGATCACCTACTACGCCGAGGCGGTACAGCCGGGCGTGCAGGCGCTCAACGATGCCGGCATCCCGATCGTCGTTATGAGTTCGGCGCTTGCCGGCGACGGCGATTTCGCGGCCCATCTCGCCGCCGATACGCTTGGCACCTCGCGCACTGCGGGCGACTACTATCTGAAAGCTTTGAACGGCGGCGGCAAGGTCGTCCAGATCGAAGGCAAGCCGGGCTCGCTCGTCAACCAGGCACGCGGCAAGGGCTGGCGCGAGGTCGTCGAAGCCAATAGCGACCTTGAAATCGTCGCGCACGGTATCGCCAACTACAGCCGCACGGAAGCTCTCACCCTGATGCAGGACTTCCTTCAGGCCAACAAGGAAATCGATGCCGTCTACTGCCACAACGACAACATGGCCAAAGGTGCCCTCCAGGCGATCGAGGAGGCCGGGCGCGCCAGGGAGATGTGGTTGACGGGCTACGACGCCATCACGACGGAGACCTTCGAGATGATTGCCGCCGAGCGGCTGCGCGGCTCCTACCTTTACCCCACGTTCGGCGCCGAAGCCGTCGAGGTCGCTGCCGCGATCCTTCAGCAGAAGGAAGTGAAGAAGGAGATCGTTTTCGCCTCTCCGATGGTGACGAAGGAGAACCTCTCGCAGTTCTTCAACGGCAAGGACCGTATTGTTCCCCCGGTCGACATGGCCGCTCTCGGTCTCTGATTTCCCCCCGAGGCGAGGGGCGCGGCACGGATGCTGCGCCCCCCACGATACAACAAAGAGGATTAGCAATGAGCGTTCACCAAGCGATGCAGCCCGCCGGCGCGGGCAGCGCGGCAAACGCCGTCCAACCCCTGGTCTCGATCCGCGGCTTGACGAAGCAATATGGCGGCCATATCGCCAACAGCAACATCGACCTCGACATCTTTCCAAACGAGGTCATGGCGCTCGTCGGCGACAACGGCGCGGGCAAATCGACGTTCATCAAGATGATTTCTGGCGTGATCACCCCGACGAGCGGGACCATCAGGCTTTCGGGGGAACCCATCATCATGACGGCACCTGCGGTCGCGCGGGAAAACGGCATCGAGACGCTGCACCAGAACCTTGCGCTCGTTGATGTCTTCACCCCGCAGGAAAACATCTTCATGGGGCGCGAGATCCAGCGCCGCGTGCTCGGAGCCATCCCCTCGCTCGACCACGCGGAAATGCGCCGGCAGACCGTTTCGCTCTTCGAGGAACTCGGTCTCAAGGCGCCGGACCTGACCAAGATGGTGCGCGCGCTTTCCGGCGGCCAGCGCCAGGCAATCGGCATCGCGCGCCTGCTCCTCGACCGCAACGTCAAGCTCATCATCATGGACGAGCCGATGGCTGCCCTCGGCGTGGAGGAATCCCGCCTGGTGCTCGAACTCATAGAGCGCCTGCGTGACAAGGGCTATGCCGTCTTCATCATCAGCCACAATCTGGAGCATGTCTTCCAGATCGCCGACCGCATCGCCGTGCTCAAGACCGGCCGCATGGTCGGCACGGTGCGCCGTGCGGACGTCGAGCACGACGAAGTCGTCTCGATGATTGTCGGCGGGCGCATGCCGCAGCGGCTGGCCACACACTAGGCGCAAAGCACGCAAAACGGACTGTAACGCCTCGCGCAACCGCGGGACGCCGATCTTCGACCGACAAGGACATTGCGCATGACTTCCCCGCTTCAGGGCATCAAGGTACTCGACCTCACCCGCTTCATCGCCGGCCCCCACTGCGGCATGATCCTCGGCGACATGGGCGCAGATGTGGTCAAGGTGGAGAAGAAGGGCTCGGGCGACGACAGCCGGCACTTTCCGCCGTTCCAGGGCGGCGAAAGCCTCTACGGCATGGCGCTGAACCGCAACAAGCGCTCCATCACCCTCAATTTCCGCGAGGCCCGGGCACAGGATCTGTTGCGCTTGATGGTGAAGGAAGCCGATATCCTGCTTGAAAACTTCCGCCCCGGCACGATGGAGCAGATGGGTTGCGGCTGGAAAGAACTCAGCGCCATCAATCCCCGCCTCATCATGACGCGCCTTTCCGGCTTTGGCCAAGACGGTCCCTATGCCCAGCGCCCCGGTTTCGACGGCATAGCACAGGCCATGAGCGGCCTCATGGGACTAACCGGGGCGCCTGATGGCCCGCCCTATCTCGCCGGCACCTTCTACATCGACTACATGACAGCCATGTACGGCGCCACAGCGACGCTGGGCGCGCTCAACGCGCGACACCTGACCGACAGGGGTCAGATGATCGACGTGTCGCTCCTTGACAGCGCCGTCTCGTTGCTGACGACAGCCATTCCAACCCGGATCAACAAGGGTGAAACGCTGACCCGGACGGGCAATCGCGACCGCTATTCCTCACCGGCAAACGTGTTTGAGACGGGTTCCGGCGACTTCGTCCTGCTGCTTTCCGGCACCAACCCGCTCTTTGGCCGCCTTGCAGAAGCCATCGGTCAACCGGAACTCTCAGCGGATAGCTGTTTTTCCACCGTCGATGCCCGGTTACAAAATGCCGAGGCGATTGAACAGGTCTTGCGAGGCTGGATTGGAGCGAGAGAAACCGATGTCGTGCTCGAGGTCATCGGCAGGGCCGGTGTGCCCTGCGCCAAGGTGGCGACGATCGACGAGGTCGTGGAGAATCCGCAACTTCGCCATCGCGACCAGATCGTCGAGATCGACCATCCTACGGCCGGAAAGGTGTCCACCGCCGGTGTGACCATGAAGCTCTCCGACACCCCCCTGTCCATCCGCCGACCGTCTCCAACGCTCGGCCAACACACCTCCGAGATCCTCTTGGAATGGCTTGCACTCACGGACCGGCAGATTGAGGAACTGATGGAGGATGCTGTTATTTAGAGGCGGAGCTATCGGCGCCTAGATCAATATTCTGGCCACGATGATGAACATCACCTGGACAATGGGATAAGCTCGCTTAGCGGCACCCGATGGCGGCACAACGAGCATCCGATCGTTGCTTCTGCCAGGCCGCCCGAGATCCGATCTAGCGTTCGGCAAACGACCTCTCGATCGCCGCGCAACGCCGGAGAACCTGCTCAGTGGCTCCTGATCTGCGCGGTCCTAATCAGCTCCTCAACTGACGTAGCCCCCAAGGGCTGCCTGCCCCCGCCCCGATATTTGCAAGAGGAACGGTCACTATGGGTGCGGAGGACGAGCCTAGAAAAGGGCTCTGAGGTCGCGCCTGCCGTCCACCACGCACTATACGAACCTCGTCGACGGGGCCCTCGTCGGCATCGGGATCAGGCCCGGTCGCGACTGGTCGCGACTGGTCGCCCAGAAGTTTAGCTTTGCGTTCAAATCTGTCAAAAAGCGTTCCGCCGCCTGCGGCTGCTCGAGCCCGATCTGCACATAGATCCCGCGGACGTCTGTGATGGCCTGCGGCAGCCAAACCAGGTTAGCGGTCATCTTTACGGGCGGCACTTGGTTGCTGGCGGGCCTCCTGGCGAAGTTCGTCAAAATCCACGGGGACGGCCGCTCCACTCGCCTTGCCCTCGTCCCACAACTGACGCAGGCGATCGACGTCCCCCTTGCGGGTTTCCCATTTGGCGGTCCAATCACCCATGGCTTCGCGGATGACTTCGCTTGCGCTGGCGTAGGCGCCACTTTGCACCGCGTCGCGCAGCAGATCCGCTTGCTTGGGCGTCATCGAGACGCTGATCTTTT
Organism: Pseudorhizobium marinum; assembly: GCF_000705355.1. Lineage (NCBI taxonomy): Bacteria > Pseudomonadati > Pseudomonadota > Alphaproteobacteria > Hyphomicrobiales > Rhizobiaceae > Pseudorhizobium > Pseudorhizobium marinum. Next base: position 54,248 of record NZ_JMQK01000019.1, on the reverse strand, counting down.
CAACATTGGCCATGGAGCACCTCTCCACTGTCTTTTGGCGGTAAAGCTTACCGCCGACCTGACAGGCTGCCAACTATCCTGGCGAGGTCGTTCGCTTGTGATTCACGGGTGGGCAAGGCTCTGCCTGATGTCGGCAAGGCGATGAACGCAACACAGCGGGACTTGGCCACCCGCGCGCCATGACGCAGAACACCGTCTCGAAGATCGAGCGTGCCAGCGACATGCTCATCTCCGCGATCGTACGTTACATGCACTCCATTGGAGGCGGTGTCGAGCTTGTCTTGAAGATGCCGGACGGCAAGACAAAGCGGGTTAACTTCGATCCCGAGATCTATGTGAAGCACTCTCAGGATCTGCTCCAGGCGAACGCTCGACCGCTACAGCAGAGAAGCGTCTGCGCTTGCCATCGCGCACAGCGACATGGACGAGGACGGTCGTGGTCAACAGGATGCTCGACACGAGCGCTGCGATCGACAGCAGGCCGCCGTTGGTGATCTCGGCCTTCGCCTTCAAGCCGGCGTGCTTGTTCAACATCAGCGACACTTCGGCCTGCTGCCGCTGCGCCAGCAGGGAGCGCCATCGGTTGGGTATTGCCTCCTCGCGCCGATCGTCGACGTCCCTCTCAAGGCCAATGCCGCGGTCATGAGGGATCGAAACGACGTGCCGGCTCACGCCTTCTTCTCCAGGTCGGCCTCGACCTTCTCGCGACTGTTGCCGACGCTTCTGATCGCTTCCTTCACCGCGTCCTGGGAAACACCTTCCTTGCGTGCTTCGTAACGCACTTCGTAATCCTGCCCGCCTGCCACGCGTGCCCGGTCCTGTGCGCGTCCTCGCGAAGTCGTCGACATGTGAACCTCCTTGCTGGTTATCCTCGCATGAAACGCTGCGGGATTCATCCGGTTCCCGACCGGCAAAGCAGGAAGATGACCTGCTTGGACCTTCTTGTTCGCCCTTCGCGGCGCCCCGTTCTGTCATGCGTCACGCCATCGCTGGCAGCAACGGCCCTGCACGATCATCGCAGCCCCCCTTGGCTCTTGTGTCCCGATCCGCCGCAAAGGCCGATCGACGATCAATCTCCGGATGAGGATGAAGAGGAACCAAGTCGGTCGCTGCCGCGTTTTTCGGCACGGCCGAACTCGCCGCGGGAGGAGAAAAGCATGACCAGCCCCAGAGACCGGTGGAGCGCGCCGGTCGAGATTGACCTGATCACCACCGGAAAACAGGAGATCAATGGCCCCTTTGAGGCGCTGGTCTGGCTGACCGATTGCTGGCCTTACCAGCGCGGCATCCAGTTTGTCAGGGCACGCAGCGCCTGTCGCGGCGCTCTGGCCGGACACACCAGTCTGGAGACCGCAAGGGACCTGTTCCGGGGCGCCGTCGACGAGGCTGGTTGCCACAAGGATGATTGGCGCCCTGTCCTGCAGCAGGCGGCGCCGCATTCCTCACAGCCAAAGCTGTAGACGACTGAGCGCAGGGCGCGACCCGCGCGTCCCCGTGCTGAAAACCCGCCCATCTCCGCCCAAAATACGCCCACGCCCGGGGAGACATTTCATGCCAGAGGCGAACGACCTATCGACTTTCAGCGCAGAGGTAATCGCGCTTTTGCCCGCCCTCAGGGCGTTTTCCAGGCGGTTCTGCCGGGGCCAGAGCGACCAGGAGGACCTGGTGCAGGAGACCTTGCTCAAGGCATTTGCCAACGCTGACAGGTTTCAGGCGGGCACGAGCTTGAGGTCATGGCTCTTCACCATCGAGTACAACGCCTTTTGCAACATCTACGGTCAATCCAGACGCCAGGTCGTCGGCAGCAACGATCCGGCAGCTCTTCAGGTCGCCGTCAAGCCGGCGCAGGAGTGGGCGGTCTGTGCGGCGGATTTCGAACACGCGCTCTCAGCGCTTCCGCATCACTACCGTCTCGCCGTCCAATGGGTGCTCATCGATGGCGTCAGCTATGAGGATGCAGCGAGACGATCAGGCTGCGCACTGGGCACCATCAAAAGCCGGGTCAACCGCGCCAGAAACCAGCTGGCCGAGGAGATCATGTGGTGGGACTGAAACGCCGTCTGCTGCGCCGAGCTCATTTGCCTCAAAGCCGCGTCGGCGTCGACAGCGGTAAATGGCAAGCAGCGACCTCAATGGGGCTTTCGGCGCCAACTGATCATCGCCCTATCTCCGAATGAGAAGGCCTAATCAGCGATCGCGGCGCCGCGGCTGGCGGTGGGCGTCCTGAAAGGCCGGCGAGATTTCCCGCTGGCGCGTGGAGAGAAGGTTCCAGTCGGCGACGGGCCGGCGGCCAAGCGTGCGGTCGATCGCTTTCTTTCGCCATTCCTCCATGTCGAGGACATAGGTCCCCCAGATCCCACGGCGCCCGTCGACGGCCCGTGATTGCACGGCGCGATCGGCGGGCCGGCTTGCCCCGCCGGCGGCACGTCTCGCCCAGCCGACACGCAGCATCTCGCGGCCGAGATCAACGGAGCCCACCCGGCAGACGCCGACGTGGACCGTGCCGGCGGCACCCGGGTCCAGACGGCAGGTCACCCTCCGGTCGCCGACGAGACGCTTGAGCCACGCCATGGCCAGCGCGCCGCAGGGCACCGGGGCCGGCGACGGTCCCGCCGTGGCCGCATGCGGATCAAACGACCACTGCGGCAGATCGCAGGTGTCGATGCCCGAAAGCCGCACCAGGATCCGCGGGCCTGGCAGCCAAAGCGTACGCCCATCCACGACCGTCGCACGCCCCGCAACCCGTGCCGATCGGACGGTGTCTTCAGTGGCGGCAGGCAGACCGTTCGCATCGGCAGCCGACAGGCTCCCGGGAAGCAGCAGAACCACCACCAGGAGGATGTCACAGGCTCTGCGTACGGCCGCGCGGCCGCAGGCGGAGCCTTCGCCGTGACAGCCCCGGACCCGGCGCCTGACCGCCTTGCAACATGATCCCACAATCATTGCGCCTGCACCCTCGGATCTGCCCACATGCCGTAGCCGGCGCGGCCAATGCGCTCGGCCTCTTCCAGGTCCGGCCGCAGGGGCACGCCGACCTGGTTCTTCGACAGGCGAAGCGCGCCCACGGACAAAAGCTGCTCTTCAACATTGGTCACGGCATCAAGAGCACCGGGATAATGGGTATGGATGAAGCAGGTGACATCCTGGCGCGGCGCATCACGCTCGGTCAAAAATGCCCGGCAGAAGATCACCTTGGCAGGCTTCAACAGGATGTCGAGCTGCTCGCGGGCGTAAGCGTCGCAGCTGCCGGCAAAGCCTTCGCGCGGGTTGACCATCTCACCCCGGCACGGCTCCACGCCGAACAGGTGAAGCGTCACGGCAGAGCCGACGGCGATGTCGACCGGGGACCGTGATTGAAACCCGTCGGCCGCAGCAAACCCTGTTCGCGCCACCGGCTTGCGGGCTGCGTCGTAGTATTCGATCACCAGGACGGTTTTTCCAGGCGCTGCCAGGGAGCGGACATAGGCAGGATCGACCGCACCGCCTGCCCGCGCCGGAGCGGCCGCAACATTCGTCACCAGCACAACGGCGGCAACCGTTGCCGAATACATTACCGAACGTGTTCGCATGAAACTGCCCTCGGCGCGATTTTTGCCTTCCCCAGCGGTCTGTTTTGTCGTAGACTAGAACATACTCGGTAACAACGCCAGAGTATTTTCAGGTTGTGACGCGAGGGGCCGTCTGCTGCTCACCGCCGCGATCTGGCCTGAGCGGAGAGATCGCATGATGCACAAGCCGTTGATTGTCGCATTGCCACTGCTCCTCGCGTCGACCGCAGGCATGGCCGACGGTTTCGGCCTTCCGCACCAGCTTTCAAGCCTGAGCACAGCCAGCGACGTCCCGGCAGCGATCACCCCGCCGGCGCCCCATCGGTCGCCAGCTGCACGACAGGTGACCGATGCGCGCGCCCCTCTTCCCCTGGCGTCACCTGCCCGCATACCGAACATGAGGTGTTCATTATCCTGTGAGGACCGGGACGACACGTCGGCGGCTGCGCCTCTCCCTGGTCGAACCAAACGGGATATGCACCGTGTGGCCGAACGCTCAGAAACGGGCACGGTGGCCTTCGCCCGCCCCTGTGGTCCCTCCCCGCTTTTGGCCACCGAAATCGAGACGCTGGTGGAGCGCATCGCCACGGCGCAGGGGGTCGACCCGCAGCTGGCAAAGGCGGTTGCCTGGGCGGAAAGTCGCTTCGACCGGGTGCGCAACAGTCCGCAGGGCGCGCGTGGCCCCATGCAACTGATGCCAGCCACGGCCTTGCAGCTGGGCGTCACCGACATTTGCGACCCGCATGCCAATATCGACGGCGGCGTGCGTCACCTCAAGCAGCTCCTGATGCAGTTCGGCAATCCGCTTTTGGCGGTCGCCGCCTACAATGCCGGAAGCGGCGCCGTCATCGACAACAACGGCATCCCGCCTTTTGCGGAGACCCTTGGCTTTGTGGCACGCGTCGTCAGCCGGCAGATTGGCCCCTTCCCGGTTCCGCGCCATGCGGCGCTTGCCCCTGAAACCTTCCCGTCCCCGCCGCCGATGGACGAACAAGGGCATGTGCTTGGAGCCGTGTCCCATCGGTTCATCGACGGCGTCATGCACCTGCCAGGCCAAGGAGGACTTCGATGACCAGACCGTCTGCCCGCAGACCACGGCGTCACGCCAGGATCAAGGCGATCGCTGCGCTTTGCGCCATTGCCATCGTCGCCGCAGCCGAGCCGGCAGCCGCGCAGGCGACCAATCAGGCCTTTGCGCCGCTCCAGACGGTGGTTCAGGCGGTCGTCGACTTCATCACCGGGCCATTTGGCCGCCTGGTCGCCATTATCGCCGTCATCGGCCTTGGCTTCCTCGCCTTTGCCGGCCGGCTCAGCTGGTTTACGGCCGGCGCCGTCGTTCTGGGCATCGGACTGGTGTTTGGCGCGCCCGCCATCGTCGACCAGCTGATGGCCAGCGTGGGGAATTAAGCCATGCGCGAGTTTGCCGACGACAAGCCCGCCATGACGCCTCTGGTTGTCGGCCTGACCCGCTCGCCGACGCTGTGGGGCGTACCCTATATGGCCGTGGTGGTGATCGCCGGCCTGACGATTATCGCATGGCTGGCGACGGCCAGTCTGTGGGCGCTGGTCGCCACCCCCGTTGCCTATGTCACCCTGTTTACCCTGTGCTCCTGGGATCCTCGCATCCTCGATGTCCTGCAGGTGTGGGCGCGCATGACGCCGCCGACGCCAAACAGGTGGTTCTGGGGCGCCACCTCTTACGGGCCATGACGCGATGCTGACACACATCAGAGACGGTCTGGGATTTGGACGCGCGGCAGGCCGGGACCGGCCGATCTCAACGCATATCCCCTACACACGCCATGTCGCCGATGGCGTGATCCAGCTCGAAGGCGGCACGCTGCTGTGCGTCATCAAGCTCGATGGCCTGTTCTTCCAGACCGACGATCAGGCCGAGCTCAACATGCGCGCCACCGTGCAGAACACGATGATCCGCGCGCTCGGCTCAAGCCGCTTTTCGCTCTGGTCGACCGTCGTGCGCCGGCAGGTCAGCAGCGCTCTGGAGGGGACGTTCGACGACCGGTTCTGCGACCTGCTCAACCGGAAATACATGGCGCAACTCGGTCACAAGCGCATGTTCACCAATGAACTCTATCTCACCTTGCTGCGCTCCGGCGTGCAGGGGGCGCTGGCTGCGGGAGACAGGGCTCGGCGCCTTGCCGTGCGGTTCGGCGCGCCCGATGCGGCAGAGGAGCATCAGCGCCAGGCAATCGACGAAATCGAGGAACTGACCGCCAACATCTGCCGCGACCTGCGCAAATACGGCGCCCGGCCGCTGACGATCAAATGGCGCGAGGGGGCTCTCGTGTCGGAACCCTGCGCATTCTTCAACAGCCTGCTGAGCGGCGGGGTCCACCGCGACATGGCGCTCCCGCGCATGCGCATCGCCGGCGCCTTGGGCAGCGCCCGGCTGCATTTTTCCAGGCGCACGATGCAGGTGCAGGGTGCGGTCCCGGCCGAGGACCGCTTCGGCGCCATGTTGTCGATCAAGGAGTATCCGCCGTTTACCGGACCTGGACTGCTCGACGGCCTGCTTCAGATCGACCACGAGTTCATCCTCACCCAGTCCTTCACCCTTGCCGACAAGCCGATTGCCCAGGAGCGGATGTCTCGGCTCAAGCGGCAGATCGCGGCCTCCGACGAGGCCGGAAGCGACGTCGAGGACGACATCGATTTTGCCCTCAACAGCCTGCTGAACCAGGAGGCGGTGTTCGGGCTTCACCATCTGACCCTTTTGTGCCTGACGCGTGACCTTGGCAGTCTCAATGCCTGCGTCGCCGATCTCGGGGCCTGCCTGACCGACGTCAACGTCAACTGGATCCGCGAGGATCTCAACCTGGAAGCCGCCTTCTGGGCCCAGCTTCCCGGCAATCACGCCTATATCGCCCGCAAATGCCTGCTCTCCAGCGCCAATTTCTCCGGCCTCTCATCGATGCATAACTTTGCCGCCGGGCAAAGGGACGGGCTGCACTGGAAGGTCCCGATCACCCTTTTGGAGACCACCAGCCAGACGCCCTACTGCTTCAACTTTCACCAGCGCGATATCGGCCACTTCCTGGTCACCGGTCCGACCGGGTCGGGCAAGACGGTGGCGCTCGGCTTTCTCCTGGCGCAGGCGATGCGGGTGCGGCCGACCCCGCGCGCCGTCTTCTTCGACAAGGATCGCGGCGCCGAGATCTTCCTGCGCGCCATGGGTGGCGCCTATGAGGTGCTGACGCCCGGCATCGCCAGCGGCTTCAACCCGCTTCAGCTCGACGACACCGGCAGCAACCGGGAGTTCCTGCTGCGCCTGCTCAAGGCGATGGTGCGCCCGGGCGGCGGCGCACCGAACGTCGACCCGGAGGAGGAGGATATCCTCGCGCAGGCTCTTGTGCGGCTGATGGCCGAGCCGGCCCAACACCGCAATCTCGCCAACCTTGCCGGCCTGCTATCGGGACGCGCCCGCGCCGGGCCACAGGATCTCAACGCGCGGCTGCGACCCTGGATCGAGGGCGAGAAGGCATGGCTGTTCAATGCCGAACGCGATGTCCTCAGCTTCGACGCGCATCGGATCTACGGCTTCGACATGACCAGCCTCCTCGACAGCGAGGAGTTGAGAACGCCGGCGCTGATGTACCTCTTTCATCGCCTCGACGAACTTCTCAATGGCCATCCGCTGATGATCTTCATGGATGAAGGCTGGCGCCTCCTGCGCGATCCTGCCTTCAGCGACTTCATCGTCGACAAGATGAAGACCATCCGCAAGTTGAACGGCATCGTCGGTTTCGGCACGCAATCGGCAGCCGATATCGCCCGGGCGCCAATCTCCCACACCCTCATCGAACAATCGGCAACCCACATCCACTTCCCCAATCCCCGCGCCGACGAGGACAGCTACGTGCGCCGCTTCGGCCTGACGGTGAAGGAGTATCATTTCATACGCACGACGCCGGCGGAAAAGCGCACCTTCCTGATCAAGCACGGCAACGACAGCGTCATCGCCCGGCTCGACCTCCAGGCCATGCCCGACCTGGTCAAGGTCCTGTCGGGTCGCCGCGAGACGGTCGAGGAATGCGCCCGGCTGCGCGAGGCCTTCGGCGATGATCCGGCCGCCTGGCTGCCGCGGTTTTGCGGCTGGGAGGGCTGGCCATGAGGCCGGTCGCGCCGGCGCTGGCGCTGCTTGTGACGCTGTCCTTACCGGCGACGGGACGCGCGCAGGTTCCCGTGCTCGACCGGGACATCCTTGCCGTCGACACCGGCCGCAGCGCGCTTGCCGACGAGATCAGCAGGGCCGACACCAGCCGCTCCGGCACCCGTGCTGCGGTGACCTGCGCGCTGTACCGGCCGGCGCGCCGCCAGGACCCCGTCGCCGCTGCCCGCTTAAACCCGCAGATCAGCGCTCTCGTGCGCCGGATCGCGCGCGAAGAAGGGGCCGATGGGAACGAGTTTCTGGCGCTCGTCTATCAGGAAAGCCGCTTCAACCCCTGCGCCCGGTCGAGCGCCGGAGCCATCGGGCTGGCGCAGCTGATGCCGGCCACCGCGGCGTTGCTGGGCGTCGAGATCTACGACATCGAAGACAACCTGCGCGGTGGCGCGCGCTATTACCGCCGGCAGCTCGATCGGCACGGCGGCAATATTGCGCTGGCGCTTGCCGCCTATAACGCCGGGCCCGGAAATGTCAGCAAGCACGGCGGCATTCCACCGTTCAAGGAAACACAAAACTACGTCCACAGCATTACCCAGCGGTGGTTGCCGGCCTTTGGCGGCTCCGACACCGCGGCACTGCCGCGAAGCTTTGGCGATAGCGGCGCCGGGTTCGTGGCGATGCGCGACAAAACCCTGGCGGCCATGGGCGTCAGCGCCGCGACCGGCGCAAGCCTGACCGGCGCCCGCACATGGTACGAGACGCAAGGCCGGCAGGGGAGCGCCACGGTGCTCGACAGCTGGGACCTCAACCTGACGGCACGCAATGGCAATCTCGCGATGATGAACCAGATCGTCGCGCTTGCGGCGAGCATGGCGGATCTGATCGGCGCCGAAACCGCCATCACCGCCTCCAGCCTGTCAGGATCGGCGCGCTCGTCGTCGCGTCCGGCAGCCGACGATCGGCTCGCGGAGGGGACAAGCCCTTGCGAGGGCAGGCCGGGACTTGTGTGGGATGAGCAGAAACAGGCCTGTGTCGCGGCACGGGAGAGCGAAGCCGACCTGCGGCTGTTTCTGCAGGCACACTAGGAGGAATGCACATGCAACGCCTTGTATTCGATTGCACCCTGCCATGGGTATTGATCGCGGTGGCCGTCGGGTCTGCCGCGGCACAGGTGCCGGTGATCGACCGGGCCAATGAGAAGATTGCCAAACAGACGGCCGAGACCACAGAGCGAATTCTCGATACCAACAAGGACATCCTTGCCGCGGTCGAAGACACCCTGAAGGCGGTGTCGGGCGATCGCACCACCGTCGTCACTCCGTTGCAGGATCTGGCGATCGGTCAAGGCTTCAGCGTCTCGGCAATGCCGCCGCTCGACGGTGTGCTCACGGGGGGTAGGCTCGATCTTGGCACCGGCAATGGCGAGGTCGCGCGCGCGGCAACCCGCTTCATCAACAGCCTGCAGCTGGTGCGGTCGCTGTCGGGCCAGGCCGACAGCAACCTGCCGGGCGACCGCTCCTACGAGGAACTGATCAGGAGCGTTGCAAGCGTCTCCGCCCTGATCCATGGCGCCCAGACCGCCACCGCCTTGCGGCGCAGCGCCTTCGAGAGCGCCGGGCGGACGGTTGGCGAGGCCGCCGACATCAAGGGCTCGATCGACCAGAACACGCAGTTGCAGGTGCAATCCGGGCTGACGCTGAATGAAATGATCGGGGTGATGAACGGCGCCGTCACCTCGCTGCAGGCGCAGAACCAGCGCCGCCTGACCGATATCTCCAACAGCCGGAAGACGCTGTCCTATGACGACTGAGCGCTTTGCCGCCGCACTTTGCGCCGGCCTTGTCGCCGTGGCCGGCCTGGGCGGCTGCGCCACGGTGAAAGAGAAGACGGCGCCATGCAAGCGCCCGGCGGCGCTGACGGCGTTCGCAAACGATCCACGGCAGGAGTGTGGTGCCATGCGCCTGGTGCTTGCGCCGGACGCCCGCTTCGCAAGGTTGATAGGGGACTAGCGGATGGAGGACTTTCTCGGTGCGCTGGTGCAGCGGATTGAAAATTCCGGCAGCAGCTTTTCCCAGCAAGGCTATACGGTGGTCGGTGAGCAGGTCATGCCGGTGCTGCAGGTCATGCTGGTTGCCTATGTCGCCTTCTACGGGCTGCAGCTGGTCACCGGCACGGCAAGGATTGCCGTCGGCGAGGTCGTCGCGCGACTGGCCCGGATGATGGTGATCCTGGCTCTGGTCAGCGCCTGGCCCGGCTTCGACGCGCTGATCTACCAGTGGATCAATGAGACGCCCGAGGATGTCGGCCGCGCTATCCTCGCCGCCTCCGGGACCGGGATTACCGAACCCACCAACGGACTGTCGCAGATCTGGCAGACCGCCAACGGCGCCGCCTCGGCCTTTGCCGAACAGTCGGGCTATTTCTCGATCCTGCCGAGCATGATCGGCGTGCTGGTCATGGCCGGCGCCGGCGTCTTCATCGCCGTGGCGCTTGCCATCCTGATCCTGGCCAAGGTCATGCTGTGGGTGCTGATCGCCACCGCCCCGATCTTCATCGCCTGCATGCTGTTTGAACGCACGCGCGGCTATGGCGTCGGCTGGTTCAACCAGGTTCTGACCTACGCCCTCATTCCCCTGTTCGTCTACGTGGTGGCCTCTTTCCTGATCGCCGCCATGGACCCGGAACTGTCGAAGATCGACGCCGCCAGCGGCGCCCGGACGCTGACACTGGCCGATACCGCCGGTTTCCTGCTTCTGTGCGCCGCCGGTGGTTTCGTCATGCTCTACATCCAGTCGATCAGCCAGGGCATTGCCGGCGGTCTCACCGGCGCAGTTGGCGCCGTCTCAGCCGGCCTGACACGCTCGGCCGCCTTCGGGCCTGCACGGGCCGCGGCCGGGTTTGCCGGGCGGGCCGGGCGCACCAGCTCGCCGTTTCGCCGCCTGCGGCGCGAGCGCAGCGCAGGCGATGCCAGCGAGCAGCGATCGGTGATGCAGGACAAGATCATACGGCAAAGCACACCGGCCTGAACCACAGGGGTTCGACCGCAGGGGGCATGGCGATGAAAGAAGCAGACGATGGACGCCTGGTGACCTACTACCAGAGCGGACATATCTGGGAGCAGGAGGTCGTCAACAAGGCCAGGCGATCGCAGGCCTTCGCCTGGCTGGTCACCGCCCTGTTTGGTGCCATTGCACTCGTCAGCCTGGTGACGCTTGCCCTGCTCGTGCCGCTGAAGGGATTTGAACCCTATCTGGTGGTGGTGGACCGGAACACCGGCTACGTCGAGGTGAAATCCGGTCTGACACGACCGACCAATCTCACCGAACAGCAGGCCGTCACCCAGGCCAATATCGTGCGCTACATCCGGGCCCGCGAAGGCTACGACCCGTTTGCCATCGAAGACAACTTCGCGCTTGCGGCGCTGTTGTCGACCGGCCGCGCCGCCCGGGCGCTCCAGGAGCTCTACAGCGCCACCAACCCCAACAACCCGGCGCGCCTGTACGGCACAAGCACCCGCGTCACCACCCAGATCGCCTCGGTGACCTTTCCCAATGCCAGCACCGGGATCGTCCGGTTCAGCACGGTGGAGGAATCCGACACCCAGGTGGTTCCCCGGCACTGGATCGCGGTGGTGCGCTTTCGCTATACCGACACACCTGCCACCAACGCCTGGCGCTTTGAAAACCCGCTCGGCTTCCAGGTCTATGACTATCGCCGCGACCAGGAGACGGTCACGGAGGGCGCGCCATGAGGGCACGGCGACCATGGCTGACTTGTGTCCTTCTGGCCCAGTTGAGCGTCAGCGCGCTGGCGGCGCAAACCCCTGCGGTCGGACAGCGCGACCCGCGGGTCACCACCGTGGTCTACCGGGACAACGACGTGGTGCGGGTGTTTGCCACCTATGGTTTTTCCACCATGATCGTCTTTGATCCCGACGAGGCCTTCGAGACCATCGCGCTGGGCGACAGCGACAGCTGGGACGTGGTTCCCACCGAGCGCGGCAACATTCTGTTCGTCAAGCCGAAAGCCCGCAACGTCACGACCAACATGAACGTCGTGACGACGAAACGCCTTTATCTCCTGGAACTCAACGACCAGGGGCCGGACGCCGCCAGCCACGTCTTTTCGATCCGCTTCGTCTATCCCGATCAACAGCGCGATGCCGCCCTGCGCCTCGAGGCGCAGGCGCGCACCGCCTATCCCAATATCGCCGGCATCGACAAGGCCAATGTCAACCTCGCCTACTCCTTCTCGGGCAATGACCGACTGAAGCCGTCCGTGGTCTTCGACGACGGCAAGAAGACCTTCTTCCGGTTTCCCGCAACCGTGCCCGCGATCTTCGCGGTGAAGGCCGATTTCAGCGAAACCCTGACAAATGCGCGCCGGGAAGGCGACTATCTCGTCGTCGACGGCACGGCGACGCAATACACCTTGCGCGACGGCAGCGACTGGATCTGCATCTTCAATCTGAGGAAGCCGGATTTTGGCGCAGCCGATGCCGACATCATGGCACCCGACCGAGAGGTCAAGGCAGTCCTCCGTCGCGGGAGTGGCAACTGATGCAGCGCTCACCCGAACTGCAGGCGATGCTGGCCGGCGACGCAGCCGCAATCGAAGACAAGCGCGCCCGACGCCGGCGCCGGCTGACGGTCGCCGCCCTGCTGAGCCTGGGTGCGGCCCTCGCCTATGGCCTGCTGCTGGTGCCCCGGAACCCAACCGTGGAAAGTCTCCGGAGTGACGAGGAGTTCACGACAACGCAGTTCCGGCCGCCGTCGTTCCTGCGCCAGGCCGAACCCGAGCGGCAAACCGAACCGGACATCCTGCGCCTGCCTGAGCCGCCGGTCGAAGACCCCGTCGAAACGGTCCCGGAACCGAGCCGGTTCGAGGTCCCCCCGCCTCCCGACCAACCGCTGCCGACGCCTGACGCCGCCGTCGCGCCACTCCAGCAGGAGGATTTCCCCAGCCGGTTTCTGTCAAAGCAGATCGTCCTCGACACCGGCGCCGGCGCCGTCGATGACACCAACGGTCTTGGCGGCGACGATGCTGCGGCCGTTGCCGGCGACGACCGCCACAGCCGGTTTCTGGCCTCTGCACAGGCCCTGCGGGATCGCACCGCCGTGGCGCGCCGCCTGGAGCGGCTCGATGCCCTGGTTGCGGAGGGCACGCTGATCCCCGGAATCCTGGAAACGGCCATCAACAGCGACCTGCCGGGACAGATCCGCGCCATCGTCTCCCGGGATGTCTATTCCTTCGACGGTCGCCGGGTGCTGATCCCGGCCGGGACGCGCCTGATCGGCGAATACCAGGCCGATACCACCCGCGGCCAGAGGCGCATCTTCGTGGTCTGGGCACGGCTGTTGCGCGACGACGGCGTCTCCGTGCGGCTTGCCAGCATCGGCGCCGACGGTCTCGGTCGCTCCGGACTGACGGGGCAGGTTGACAACAAGTGGCGCGAGCGGTTCGGATCGGCGATCCTGCTGTCGGTGATCGGCGCCGGCTCGAGCTATCTCACCGGCTACGGTGCCAGCCAATATGATGGCGGTGACGATCGCGACGACGCCGCGCGCGGCGCCGAACTCGCACGGCAGACCATTGCCGAAACCTTTTCCGATATGGCCAATCAGGTGCTCTCCGAAAATCTGCAGATCCCGCCGACGATCCATGTTCACCAGGGCGAGCGGATCTTCGTCTATGTCCGCCAGGACCTCGACTTCTCAAGCCTTTATCCCGATCCGCTCGACGAAGCCCTCAGGGAGATCCAGCATGAGCGCAAAGGGGCAAAAGCCCGCCACCGTTGACACCAGCGCCTTCTATTTCCTGCAGCGGGCGCTCGAGCCGCTGCGGCCGCTGCTCGACGATCCCGCCGTTGTCGAGATCTCGGTCAATCGGCCCGGCCACGCCTTCGTCGAGCGCCGCGGCATGGCCGTGATGGAGCATCATCCGATCCCGGCGCTGACGGCCCTGGAGATCCAGAACCTCGCCGAGCGCCTTGCCGGCGCCAGCCATCAGTTCGTCAGTCGCGCCCATCCGCTGCTCAGCACCGCCTTGCCGACGGGCGAACGGGTGCAGGTCATCCTGCCGCCGGCGGCCGTCGACGGCGGCGCACTGTCAATCCGCAAGCAGGTGATCAGCGCGCTGACGCTGGAACAGTTCCGCGATGGCGGCGCTCTCGACAAGGTCTCGGTCTGCGTCGGCGGCCTGAGTGAGACCGACCGCCTGCTCATCGACCTGCTGCGCACCGGGCAGATCTACGAGTTCATTTGCACGGCGGTGCGCAAACGGGTGTCGATGCTGATCAGCGGCGGCACCTCGACGGGCAAGACGACGCTGCTGAATGCCTGCCTGAAGATCGTCGATGCGCGCGAGCGCATCATCACCCTGGAGGACACCCGCGAGCTGTTCCCGCCGCAGGCCAACGCGGTGCATCTCGTGGCCTCGCGCGGCGACCAGGGCACCGCAGCGGTCACGGTTCAGTCCCTGCTGGAAGCGGCCTTGCGCATGCGGCCCGACCGATTGTTCGTCGGCGAGGTCAGGGGGCCGGAAGCCTTTGCCCTGCTGCGGGCGATCAACACCGGTCATCCCGGCAGCATGTCGACGGTTCACGCCGACACGCCGCTCGGCGCCTACGAGCAGCTGGCGATGATGACGCAGCAGGCGGGGCTCGGATCGGCTTATTCGAAGCAGGATCTGATGTCCTACATCCAGATGGTGATCCCGGTGGTCATCCAGCTGCATCGCGCGGGCGGGCGCCGTGGCGTGTCGGAAATCTATTTTGCGAGGCAGGCGCCGTGAGCGGCCCCTATCGTTTCGCCTACCTCCTGCTCTGCTGCAGCATCGGCTGCAGCGTCTGGGCGATCAGCTACGGCATCGTCCTGCAGGTGATCTACCAGGACGCGCGCATTCTCCAGCTGACGCTGGCTGCCAATCCGCTGGCACCGTTTCAGCAGCTCATGCGCTTCTGGGGCAGCCGGTCGCTGCAGGTCACCGCCGTGCTGGCGCTGGTGCCGGCCGTGGCTGTCAGCGCCACGGCGATCGCCCTCGGTCTACGGCGCCCGTCAAACCCGCTCGGCGACGCGGCCTTCCAGGATCTGGCTGACCTGCGGCGCGGGCACTGGTTTCGCCGGCGCGGCATCATTGTCGGCTGCATGGGGCGGCGCATCCTGCGCCGCGACGATGACCGTCATCACCTGGTGATCGGGCCGACACGCTCGGGCAAGAGCGTCGGTTACGTCATCCCCAACGCCCTGACCTTTCCAGGCTCGATGATCATCACCGACCTGAAGGGCGAGATTTTCCAGCACACGGCCGGTTACCGCAAGGCCATGGGCCACTCCGTCTTCCTGTTTGCACCGGGAGACGCGCGCAGCCACCGGTGGAACCCGCTCGATTTCGTACGCAGCGACCGCGGCAGTCGCAGCATCGATCTGCAAAACATGGCCAGCATTCTCGTGCCGGAGACTGCCGGTTCCGAAAATGCCGTCTGGCAGGCCACCGCGCAGCAGGTGATCGCCGGGGTGATCAGCTATGTCCTGGAAAGCCCGTATTATCGCGACCGGCGCAATCTCGGCGAGGTCAACGCAATCTTCAATTGCGGCGTCGATCTGCAGGAGCTGATGCGCCGGATCAAGGAGGCGGAACCGGATCTGTCACGCTTTACCGTCGACAGTTTCAACGCCTATATCGCGCTCAACGAACGGGCCGCCCGCTCCGCGCTGCTCGACATCCAGAAGGCCATGCTGCCGTTTCGCAACGAGCGGGTTCTGGCCGCCACCAGCGTCACCGACATCGATCTGGCGGCGATGCGTCGCCGGCCGGTGTCGATCTATCTGGCGCCGCGTATCAACGACATGACCATCCTTCGCCCGCTGCTGACGCTGTTCGTGCAGCAGAGCATGGAGCTGCTTACGCTTGACCATGATCCACGGGCGGTGCCCGCCTTCTTCCTCCTGGATGAGTTCCGGCAGTTGAAGAAGATGGAGGAGCTCATGAACAAGCTGCCCTATGTTGCTGGCTACAACATCAAAATCGCTTTCATCATTCAGGATCTGAAAAACATCGACGGGCTCTATGGCGAGACTGCCCGCCATTCGCTCCTGGGCAACTGCGGGCTGCAATTGATCCTCGGCGCCAATGACCAGGCAACTGCTGACTACGCATCGCGGGCGCTCGGCAAGCGCACGCTGCGATACAGTTCCGAAACCCGCAGCCTCGGCCTTCTTGCCGCTCCCCGCCGCACCCGGGTGGAGCAGGTGCGTGAACGCGATCTGATGATGCCGCAGGAGGTCCGGCAGATGCCATCTGACAAAATGGTGGTGCTGGTCGAGGGGCAGAAACCGATCCTCGCCTCCAAGCTTCGCAGCTACGAGCACAGATCCTTCAAGACGCAGGTCGCCTACGCTGTGGCACACCAGCCCGATGTCCCCGCCACCGAGTTTGCACCGCGCCTGCCGGTGCCGGCGGCCGATCAGGGCTACGGGCGTGCCGTCGCCACTGCGGATGCGAACTTTACGCGCCCGCCGCCGGTGACCGTTCAAAACGACAGCGATTCTGGACCCGAGGCGTGGCCGCAAGAGCGTTGTGCCACCACGGATGTCGAGGAGCTGGACCTGTCGGAGCGGCAAAGGGTGCTGGAGATGCAGCTGGAGCGATCTGAAAAGCGGCTGCGGACCCTGGTCGAGGAAGCCCCGGCAGGTCTGGCCCCGGCGGTACGACGCAGCGTCGCCGAGATCCTTGCTGAAACGGTGCCCGATCCCGCCGCACCGGAGACGCCGGACTGAAGGCGGCGACCCCGGTGGCAATTGATTTTCCTTGCGAATGGGTTGCGGTGTATTGCAGTGAAGTCCGCAGCGGTTTGCCATGCTGCCAAAGGAAAGACCCGGCGCAGGTCTGATGACATTTATTCAACCCACTTTGATGGGTTGAATGAACTGAAGAAGTGCATTATTTGAACCATTGAAAGGGTCAATTAATGCGTTTGACGCTCCAGACTCATTTTGATGGTGAGTGGCATGACGCCGCGACACTGGAACTCAAGGACGACGCGGCCGGCTTTCAGGGCGCGTCGATCGTCGATTACGATCTCGACTATTTCGTCACCGTGGCATCGGCGGAATTCGCGGCCGGAAGAACGGTCCGCGACCATCGCGCCTTGTCAGTCCGTTGTCCCGTTGATCTCGAAAATCGCTATAGCCGCAGCTGGCCGCCCTTCCTGTTGGATCTTATGCCCCAGGGGCATGCGAGGCGAAAGCTTGCCGAGCATCTCAATATTGCTGAAGGCTCGCGGGCGTCCGACCTGCCACTGCTTCTCCGATCGGCGACTGGCGGCATCGGCAATATCCGCATCAAAGAAGCGGCGGACGCCGAAGCGCAACGCCTGCGCGCTGTTGATCGCCAAGGGGTGACAGAGGCGGAAATCCTTGAGCGGTCCGATCGTTTCATGGAAGTCGCCGACCGCTTTGGAATGCTGGCCTCTGGCTCAAGCGGCCTGCAAGGCGAATGGCCAAAGGTCTCGATGACCCAGGCGAATGACGGGCTCTATTATCCCGACAGCTTCGTGACCGACGATGAGGCCGTGCGCCACGTTATCGTAAAACTGGTCCGCAGCAACGAGCCTGTAGACCGTCTGATTCTCGAAGGCGAAGCGCTCTATTCGCGGCTCGCTCAAGAGATCGGTCTTGATGTCAACGAACCTTCGACCCATGCCGAAGGCGTCCTGATCATTCCCCGGTTCGACCGGAAGAAGACACAAAGCGGCGCAACCGTCCGACTGGGGCAGGAAAGCCTCGTGTCCGCGATCGGCGTTGCCGATTTCGGTCATGTCGGCACGCACGAGGCCTACATAGACGTTCTGCGCCAGTATTCGGCTGATCCCTTCGCAGACATTGTTGAATACCTGAAGCGCGACATCGCCAACCTGGCGCTCGGCAATCCCGATAATCACGGCCGGAATTCCGCATTGAGCAAACACCAGGACGGCACGATCCGCCTGTCTCCGCTCTTTGATTTCGCGCCAATGCGGCTTGCCAGGGAGGGGGTTGTTCGCTCCACCCGATGGGCGATGATGCGTGACGCAGGTCGCGACCATCTTCCCGATTGGAAGCACATTTGCGGCGAACTGATGCCTGATCCTGATGAGCACAGTGGGTCCGCGGCCACGCTTGCCATGTTTGCCGAACACCTGCACCGGGCTCCGGCCATGGCGAAAGAGATGGGAGCGTCTACGGATATTCTCGAGCGTGCGATGGGACGCTGCAGTGAAATTGCAGATAGCGTGCTGGCGGTATGCCGCTGATGGCGAAGGGCAGCTAAATGGCTCGCTGGAAGAAGCCCACGAAAGACGAGATCTTGGAAAACCGGCAGACGCTGGCAGAGCGTGCTCGAACAGGTGATCTAAGGCTACCCGGCGCTGTATCAGAGATCCGTAAGGGGTTTGGCATGACGCAGGAGGAGTTTGCCAAGACGCTTGCACTTACGAGGCGTCAAGTAGCAGAAATCGAGGCGGGGGTGGCGAATCCAACCTTGGAAACGCTGGAGAAGATTGGTCGACTATTCGGCTTCAGCGTGGGCTTTATACCGAAAGGAAGATAAGCTGGATAGAACGTGCTGCCGGACGGACCTGACCACCCAGCCGCACCACTTGCACGCACGAGCGTGATGCCGGCGGCGATGACAAAGGCGGGCAATAGACCGTTGCCGCACCTTGCACATCCGCAGCGATGAAATGCTCGCACGCGAAGCGCCCGCGACATTCGCCGAACAAGATCTTACGGTCTTCGTCGGCGGGAGATGGCAAAGACCGCGGATGTGCTTGTGGCCCATGGCCTGGCGACCGGCCTCTGGTACCGGCGCCCGAAGGAGGCGGTTGCAATGCGGCCGCGCCGGGATGACGGACGGCCATGCGGTCGGTATCGAAAGATGCCTGCCGCTGGCCGCCCGCAAGGCACAGGCTAGATCTGGCGTCCGAGCACTCCATCGACCGAATAGCGATTGGACCCACGCACAGCAAAGAACAGGAAGATCGCCGTCCAGAGGATGGATTTCTCTGCGCCGGCGAGGCCTTCGCCTTGGACGACGCCGTGGAAATAGACCGTGACCAGCAGCACGATCATTGCCGCAAAGCTTGCCGGACGGGTCAGGAAACCAACTGCGACGAAGATCCCGCCAAAGAACTCGGTGCACGCCAGCAGGAGGGACCACAGGTTGCCGGGGTAGAACCCGAGGCTTTCCACCATTCCGGCGGCGCCGAATGGGTTGATGATCTTTCCATAGCCGTGGGTGACCAGCAGAGCGCCAGCGGCAAAGCGCAGTACGGTTTCGCCCACCGGCTCGAGCGGACGGTAAAGCCTGCCAAGCGAGGGGGCTATCAGGCGCGGTCTCGCAGCTGGGTGATCAAAGTCGGTCATCGCAATCTTCCTTATGCAAATGCTGCCGTTGTCAGCCATGCGAGTGACACTGTCGAGTGGCTGTTTCAGGCAGGCTTCTGACTTTCTCGTGATCGCCGCCCAAGCATAGTCGATCGCGGCACGATCAGGCAAAACCCTGATATCGCAGCGCATCTTGATCGGCGTGCTCCCCCACGGTCGTCAGGCGATGCCACCGAGGCAGACGTATTTCAGCTCGAGAAACTCCTCCAGTCCATAGCGCGACCCTTCACGCCCGAGCCCGGACTGTTTGGTGCCCCCGAAGGGCGCCGCCGCCGTCGAGATCAGACCGGTGTTGACGCCGACCATGCCATATTCCAGCGCCTCGGCGACCCTGAACACCCGCGACAGGTCGCGCGCGTAAATGTAGGACGCCAGGCCGAATTCCGTATCATTGGCCTGCGCAATGACGTCCGCCTCGTCGCGGAAGCGAAACAGCGCCGCCACCGGACCAAAGGTCTCTTCGCGCGCAACCGCCATGCCTGCGGTGACGTCGGCCAGAACGGTGGCCTCATAGAAGGTGCCTCCGAGGCTGTGGCGCCTGGCGCCGACGAGCACCCGTGCACCCCTGCGCACCGCGTCAGCAACATGCGCTTCCACTTTCTCCAGGGCCGCCGCGTCGATCAGCGGCCCCAGCACCACGCCCTCGTCGCAGCCATTGCCGGTCACGAGCCGCGCAACGGCGCTCGCGAGCCTGTCGGCGAAGGCGTCATAGACGGCATCCTGGACGTAGATGCGGTTGGCGCAGACGCAGGTCTGTCCGTTGTTGCGGAACTTGGCGAGGATGGCACCCTCGACCGCCGCCTCCAGATCGGCATCGTCAAAGACGATGAAGGGGGCATTGCCCCCGAGCTCGAGAGCGAGTTTCTTGATGGTCGCCGCCGACTGCCTGTAGAGCTTGGCACCGACTTCAGTCGAGCCGGTGAAGGTGAGCTTGCGCACCCGCGCATTGGCCGTCATCTCGCCACCGATCTCGCGCGCCGACCCGGTCAACACGCTGAACAGCCCCTTCGGCAGTCCGGCCTCTTCGGCCAAAACCGCCAGCGCAATGGCCGAGAACGGCGTCTGCTCGGCCGGTTTCAGCACCATGGCACAGCCGGCGGCAAGCGCCGGGGCAGCCTTGCGGGTGATCATCGCCATGGGGAAATTCCACGGCGTGATGGCGGCGACCACGCCGACCGGCTGCTTCAACACCATGATGCGCTTGTCCGGCTGATGGCCGGGGATCATGTCGCCGTAGACCCGCTTGCCCTCTTCGGCAAACCACTCGATGAAGCTTGCGCCATATTCGATTTCGCCTGCGGCTTCCAGGAGCGGCTTGCCCTGCTCACAGGTCAGGATCGCGGCAAGGTCGCTCTTGTTGGCGAGGATCAGATCAAACCACCGCCGCAGAACCGCACACCGGTCTGCAGCGGTGCGTACCGCCCACACCTTCTGCGCCGTCTCTGCGGCTTCGATGGCGGCGCGCGTTTCTGCCGCGCCGAGATTGGGAACCTGGCCGATCACCTCGCCGGTTGCGGGATTGGTCACGGCAATCGGCTGGTGCGCTGTTGCGTCGAGCCAATCGGTGCCGACGCAGGCGGCCTGTCGGAACAGGGCGGGGTTTTGCAAGTGCATGGGAAAATCCTTTCAATGCATGAGATGTAGCCAGAGTGATGATCGTGCCGTTTGGTAAGGGAGCCGGTGGACGGAAGCGGCATCGGCGGTCGCTCGCTGCGCCCCTGCCGGGCCATCCGCCGCCTTGCGCTGCACAGACAGGGCGTTGACGCCCTTGCGGCCCGCCGCAAATCCCCCTAGTCTGATGTCATCGTGACCCTGCCAGGGACGGCACGATCTTCGCTTTTGCAAAGGTCCGCGTGCACCAACGTCCGGCAGCCAATTCAAGCAATCTCCTGCGCCGGACGCGGGGAGAATGTCGTGTCGCGTCTTACAGCCAAAACCCTGGACGCCGCCGATCCGCGGCGCGTTGATCAGGACGATGCGGTCAGCCGCCAACGGGAGGGCGAGATCGCCGCAGAGGCGAGAGCCCTGTTTGCCGACCAGGCAACGACCGCCGTGGCCTTCTGCGGCCTCGATGCCTGGTTCGACGGCAACACGGCCGAAACCCGGCGGTGGGCCAATATCCTTCGACGGCTCCAGAATTAGCACGAGCCTGTCTCCGGTCTGCTCGGGGAATCGAGCGCATAGCCGGCGCCCCGCACGGTGCGGATCAGGTCCGGTCCGAACCTGAGCAGCTTTCGTCGGATGTGGCCGATGTGGATGTCGACAGTCCTCGGCTCCACCTCCGCGCCGGCCGGCCAGCAGCGCGCGACCAGCGCCTCGCGGTCGCACACCCCGGTCGGCCGTTCCAGCAGGCAGCGCAACAGGCGAAACTGCAGCGCCGTCAGCGGCACGGGCTGCCCGGCGCGCTGGACCTTCATGCCGGCGACATCCATGCGAAGGTCATCCCATCGAAGCGTTGTGCCGCAGTCGACAAGATTGCTCCTGTTGCGCTGGCGAAGCCGTGACAGAAAGCCGATCAAGGCCGCAGGATCAAACGGCCGCGATAGCAGCAGATCCGGTGCCGCAAGCCCGTCTGCCCCGGCCTCGGCATTCCTGGCAAACACGATCAGCGGCACGCCTGGCAGGGCGCGCCTGAACGGGTCCAGGGACCGCGTAGCGTGCGGTTGCCATTCCAGCACCACAGCACCGACGTCACGATGGCTCGCCTGCGCCGACATCTCCTCGACGTCGCTGCACAGCGCCGCATCGAAACCTTCGCTGGCGAGGATATGGCGCAGGAACAGGAAGAGCTGGACATCGCCGGTGCCGACCAAGGCTGTTTGCATCGCAAGGATCCCCCGCTCAAACGGGCGCGAATTCGCCACCGTTGACGTCGAGGATGGCGCCGTTGACGAAGCCGGCGGCCTCCGACGCTAGAAAGGCGGCCGCCGCGGCGACATCAGCGGGACGCCCCAATCTGCCGACCGGGATACGCTGCAACGCCGCCTGGTTTTGCGCGTTTTGAGCCGATCCGGTCATCGGCGTCAGGATCCGGCCCGGAGCAATGACATTCACCGTCACGCCGGTCCCCGCGCAGGCCGTCAGGATGGAACGCGCAAGGCCCGAAAGCGCGGCCTTGGAGGCGACATAGGCCGGGCCGGCAATCTTTGGCGTCGTGCGGGCAGCAATCGAGCCGATCAGGATGATGCGTCCGAACCGTGCCGCCTTCATTCCCGGCAATACCGACTGGCAGCACAGCAGCGATCCGGTCAGGTTGACGGCAAGCACGTCATTCCAGTCCGAAAGCGGGAGGGTCTCCAGGCTCGTCGCTCCCGCAACGCCCTTGGGCGAAATGCCGGCATTGCAGATCAGCGTATCGGGCTGCCGCCAGATGTCTGCGACGGTTTCGAAGAAGTCTGCAACGGCAGCAGCGGTGCGAACGTCGAGGCAGCGGCCGAGCACGCGGCCGTCGCCGAACTCCTGCTGCAGTCTGCCGCTGATCTCCTCCACCTGGTCGGCATGCGAGGCGAAGAAGGCCACCCGGTAACCCTCCCCGAGCAACTGTCTCACCGTCGCAAGCCCGATCCCGCTGCTGCCCCCGCTGACCACGGCCACCCGTCTGGGGTCGGGGTGCCGGCCTGTCATCGCTGTTCGTCCATCGCCGCAAACAGGGACAGCGGTGGATGCGCCTCCGGGTCGGTCATCACCTCGATCACCCAGGGAGCCCGCGAGGTGATGGCGCTGTCGATCTGGGCGGCCAGATCGTCCGGCTCGGCGACGCGGACTGCCTGGCACCCGCAAGCCCTGGCAATCTGCGTGTGATCCACCGGCGAAAAGTGGCAGGCGGAGGTATAGCTGCCGAACTTGACGGTTTCCGCATCGCGCTGATAGCCGAGGATGCCATTGTTCAGCACGATCGTCACCACCGGGATGTCAAGCCGGACCATGGTCTCCAGCTCCGCCCAGCTGTGGGCAAAGCCGCCATCGCCCACCAGGGCCACCACCGGCTTGTGCGGATCGGCAAGTTTGGCGCCAATCGCCAGCGGCAATCCCCAGCCAAGCCCGGCCAGCCCCCTGGGGGTGATGAACCGCCCGCCGCCTGGTCCGGCCCGCAGTTGTCCCGCCACCCACATCGACGAATAGCTCGCATCCGCAACGACCGTCAGGCCGTGGCTGAGCCAGGGCTGCAGCTCGCGCATGATCCTCTCCGGCCGCAGCGGCGATGTTGCAGCGTTCCAGACATCCGCGCGCGCCGTTTCAAATCGCTGCCAGCATTCGGCAATGCGGAGCTCCAGATGTCGCCGCTCGCTGCGCCTGTGCGTCAGGTCGATGGACTCAAGGACGCGGCAAAGCGCTGCGAGCGTCTCGGCCGCATCGCCGGCCAGACGCAGCGCTTCGTAGGTGCGGCCGATTTCTGCCGGATCGATGTCGATGTGGATCACCCGGGCGGTCGGCGGGATCTGTCGCCAGCTGTCTGTGCCGTTCTGGTTGGTGCGCGTGCCGACAAGAACGACAAGGTCGGCGTTCTCGATGAAGGCCTTGGTCTGGTGGCCGAGGGCGCGCGGACCGGTCAATGCCCCCAGGACCCCGAGCGACAGCGCATGATGCTCGTCGACGGCCCCCTTGCCCATGTTCGTCGTGGCGATCGGGACGCAGGCCGTCTCCTGCAGCCGCGCCAGCATCGCAGCGGCGCCGGAGGCATGCACGCCGCCACCGGCCAGCACCACGGGCGCCTGCGCGCCGGCAATCCATTGCGCCGCCTGCTCGATCACGCCATCGGCCGGGCGCATGCGGTCGAGCGGCCAGTGGCCGAGGTTGGCCCGGCGTCCCGAAGGGATGCCGTCCATCGTCTCGCGTAGGAGATCGGCCGGCAGCAGCAGTGCCACCGGCCCCGGCCGGCCGGAGGCCGCTGCCGTAAAGGCGGCATCGAGATAATCGTCGATGCGCTCGGGCAGGTTCACCCGCCGGACCCATTTGGTGCAGGACTGAAACAGCGCGATCTGATCCAGGTCCTGAAATGCGTTCTTGTCGGTCTGATGGCGCTCGACGTCCTGCACCAGCGCAACGATCGGAATGCTCGCTTTCAGCGCTTCTGCCAGTGGCGCCACAAGCAGCGTGGCGGCCGGTCCGTTCTGGGCCGCGACGACGGCCACCTTGTGGGACATTCGCGCATAACCGTCCGCCATTGCTCCGCCCATGTTCTCCTGCCGGTAGGCGATCTGGCGGATGCCGAGCGCTTCGGCAGCCAGGATCACCGCCGACGGCAGGCTCTGGGCGAAGATGAGGTCGACGCCATGACGTTGCAGGCCCGCAGCCACGCGCTCGGCGACGGTTTCGGATCGCGGATTGAGGGTCATTGCTGTGCCTCCTGTGTGTCGGTGCCGGCCTCGGCCACAAAGGCCGCAAAGGTCTTTGCAACGTGATCCAGGTCGTCGTTCGTCATCGCCGTCGAGAGACTGGCTGCAGCCCCCAGCGGCAAGAGGATGTCCTGGGCGCGGAAGAACCGCGTCAGCGCCACAAGGCGTTTTTCCTCTTCCGCGCAGGTCAGGGTTTCGGCGTAGGTCCGCGGCGCCTGCCGCTTGCCATGGATGCGAAACAGCGAGGCTGCGCCGGTGACCGAAAACGGTGCCTGCGCCTGCGCCGCGATGCTGGAAAGCCGGGCCCGCAGCGCGTCGCCCTTTCTCTCCAGGTCTTCAAAGCAGCGCTCGTCGGCCGCCTCCATGGCCACCAGGCCGGCGCGCATGGAAACCGGATTGGCCGAAAACGTTCCGCCTTGGGACACGGTCGCGGCGTTTGCTCCGGTGCCAAAGACGGCCATCACGTCGCCACGACCACCGACGGCACCGATCGGGAAGCCGCCGCCGATGATCTTGCCGCCGGTCAGCAGATCCGGCTGTAGCCCGTAGCGGTGCGAGGCGCCGCGAAAGCCCTGCCGCAGATTGAGAACCTCATCGGCGATGATCAGGATGCCGTGCTGTCTGGCCACCGTCATCAATCCGGTGATGAACTCACGGGTCGGCGCAATCAGCCCTGCCCGGCTCGGCATCGGGTCGATCAAAACGGCCGCAAGCCGATCGGCATGGGCGGTGAGTGCAGCTTGCGTGCCTGCCACATCGTTGAAGCGGAGATGAAGCACGTCGCTCTCGTGGTTGCCGTCGCGTGGCGCCGGGCGATATTGCTCCCCTTCCGCCCAGTCGTAGGCGCCGTGATAGGCACCTTCGAACCGCGCCACCGCCGGCCGGCCGGTAAAGGCCCGCACCGCCTTGACGGCGAACATCACCGCTTCCGTCCCGGTGTTGACGAAGCGGATCTTTTCGAGCGCCGGAATGCGCGATACCAGGAGCTCGGCCAGGGCGATCTCGTGGATGGTGGGATTGGCAAAGCAGGAGCCCGACCGCAGCAATTGCGCCGCCGCCTCGACGACAGGCTCGAAGGCATGCCCGTGCAGCAAGGTCGTGAAGTTGTTGTTGAGGTCGAGAAGCCGGTGACCGTCGACGTCGACGACAAACGCGCCCTCTCCCCTGGCGACATAGATGGGATGAGGATCCCGCTCGATGGTGGCGCGCGTCACGCCGCCCGGAAACACGGCCTGGCCGCGGCGATAGAGTTCCCTCGAGCGCGGACGGGATGTGTCCGCCACCCCTGCCATTGCTATGGACATGTTGATGACCCCTGTTGCTGGCGATACCAAAGCTTTGCGTTGGCTTTGTATTTTGTTGCAACAAAAATGCTGGAGGTCAAGACGTCATAACAAAATTACCAGATCAGCCGCCGCTGTCCTGGCGCAACGAGGCGCGCAGGCGCCGATAGCCGTCGCGAATGTCGTTCTCGAACGCGGCGCGCAGCGCCTTGGCGTCCCGGTCCTGCAGGGCTTCGATCGCCATCTGGTGGTTGCGCACCCCGTGACGGGCCTCTGCAAATTCCGGATAGAGGCCGTAGAACGATGGCCCGACGCGCAGCCACTGCGCCTCGATCAGCGCGATCAGATGCGGCATGCCCGACAGTCTGTAGACCAGGAAGTGAAATTCCTTGTTGTGCCACAGCGCCTCGCTGTAGGCCTTTGTTTCCAGGCTTTTGTTGATGTCGATCTGGATCTCGAGCAGCTTTTCGATGTGATGATCCTGGCAGTGGGCTGCCGCCTGCTCTGCCGCCAACCCTTCCAGCGCCAGGCGGATCAGCGTCACCTCGCGCAGGTCGTCTTCGCTCAGGAACGGCACGATCACCGTCTTGGGTCCGGCATAGACTAGGGCGCCTTCCGCCGTGAGCCTGTTGATGGCATCGCGCGCCGGCGTCGAGCTGACGCCCAGCGCATCGGCAAGCGAGCGCACCGTCATCTTGTCGCCCGGTCGGTAGCCGCCGCGCGTCAGACGGTCCCGCAATTCGCCGTAGGCCGCTTCTCCGAGCCGCACGGTCTGCCCTGTTTTCCAGTCTGCCGCTGTCGTCGACGCCATTTTGCCTCCTTCTGCGTTGACACGCGCCTATTTTGATGCAACAAAAAATGAAATACGAAGATTTTGCAAAGTTTGTCGCGCCATTTCTCTACCTGAACGGGCCCCGCTAGTCATCACAGCGGCGGGTGCCGTCAGCGACGGAATCAGGATGCTCCTGCGACGCGGCAGTCAACCCAAGAACAAGCGGGGGAACAGTGTGATCGGTGAACGACTGACACTTCAGGACATCCAGAAGCAATACGGCCTTGCCTGGGCCGTGCGTGACGCCAGCGTCGAGGTGGCGGCAGGCGAATTCATCTCGATCGTCGGTCCGTCGGGGTCCGGCAAGACGACCCTTCTGACGATGATCGCCGGCTTCGAGATGCCCACCCGAGGCACGATCCGGGTGGGCGGCAAGGACATCACCTTCCTGGCACCCAATCGGCGCGACATCGGCATGGTGTTCCAGAAGTACGCGCTCTTCCCGCACTTGTCGGTGCGGCAGAACATCGAGTTTCCACTGCGCATGCGCAACCGCTCGCAGTCGGGCTCCGCCAGGGCCCGGGTCGACGATATGCTGGATCTGGTCCAGCTGCGGCCCTTCGCCGACCGCTTTCCGCATGAGCTGTCAGGCGGGCAGCAGCAAAGGGTTGCCGTGGCGCGGGCGCTGATCTTTGGCCCCCCGGTGATCCTGATGGACGAACCGCTGGGCGCTCTCGACAAGAAGCTGCGGGAATCGATGCAGTTTGAGATCAAGCGGCTGCAGGAAAGCCTCGGAACCACGGTCGTCTATGTGACGCATGACCAGGACGAGGCCCTGACGATGTCGGACCGGGTGGCGGTGATGCGCGATGGCCGCATCGAGCAGATCGGCCGCCCCAGCGAACTCTATTCCGATCCGAAGACCGCCTTCGTCGCCGATTTTCTCGGCTCCATTAACTTCATCCCGGCCCGCCTCCTGTCCCGGGCTGGCGATGTCGTGACCGCGCAAATCGGTTCGGGCCAGATCGTCACCGCGCGCCTGTCGCGCGAGGATGCTGCCGGCCTCGAGGCCGGTGACGCCCTGCAGCTGGCCGTGCGCCCGGAACACATCGGCTTCAACGCAGCCGCGGCCGAAAACGCGGTGACGCTTGAGGGGCGGCTGGAAAACGTGGTCTTCGCCGGCGCCACCGTCATGGTCTTCGTGCGCCTTTGCGCCACCGGCCAGACGGTGCGGGTTCAGGTTCCCTCTCTCGACCTGTCCCTGCCCGACAAGAGCAGCACCGTGGCGCTCACCCTGTCGGCCACGACCGTCAAGGCCTTTGGCGGCGACAGAGGGGGTGAAGCATGAGCACGGGCGCATCCATCCCTCGCACGTCCCGGGTCTCCATTTTCGTTCGCGGCCGTTCCGCCAGACGCTATGCACCGCTGACCTCGCTGTTGCTCGTCCTGCCGCTGTTTGTGACCTTCGCCATCGGGTTCCTCTATCCGGTGGCCATGCTGGTCGATCTCAGTTTCTCCACCGGGCTTGCGCCCTATCGGCGGCTCGTCGAGGAGAGCCTCTACCTGGACGTCCTGGGGACAACGGTGGTGACAGCCGGTGCGGTCGCCCTGCTATGCCTGCTGCTGGGCTACCCGGTCGCCTATGCCATGGCGCGCCGCGGTGGCAAGGCAGCCCTGATCACCGCCGCATGCGTGCTGATTCCGCTGTGGACCTCGGTGCTGATCCGCTCCTATGCCTGGATCGTGCTGCTCCAGCGCAACGGGATCGTCAACACGCTCCTGCAAGCCTCCGGTCTGAGCGATGGTCCCCTCACCCTTCTCTACACCCAGGGTGCGGTGATCCTGGCGATGACCCATGTGCTGCTGCCCTTCGCCATCCTGCCGATCCACTCGACCCTTAGGATGCTGCCGGCAGATCTGACGCGCGCCGCGGCCAACCTGGGAGCGGGACCGGTGCGGGCCTTTCTCTCGGTGACATTGCCGCTGAGCCTTCCCGGCGTGTTTGCCGGCGCCGTCCTCTGCTTCGTGCTGGCTTTGGGATTTTACATCACGCCGGCGCTGGTGGGCGGTCCGGGCTCCATGCTGATGGCAACCTTGATCGGTCAGCAGACGACGGTCGTTCTCGACTGGCCCTTCGCTGCGGCCCTGTCCACCGTCCTGCTCGCCATCACGCTTTTGATCGTCCTGGCGTCCCAGCGCGTCGTCGCACTCAGCAAGGGGTTTTCCAATGGTCACTGAAGGGACATCCAGCCTTCCGATTGCCGCTGCCGGCGAAGCAACCGCATCGGCCCGGTCACCAAGGCACGGGGGCGGCCCGACGGTCGCCAAAACCCTCGCGGCCACCGTGGTTGCCGCCATCCTCGTGTTCCTCGTGTTGCCGACGCTGATCATTGTACCGATGTCGCTGAGCGAGACCGCCTACCTGCAGTTTCCGCCGCAAGGACTGACGCTTGACTGGTATGGCGCGTATTTTTCCGATGCCGACTGGATGGCATCGACCTGGTTCAGCCTCCAGATCGCCCTGGCCACCTCTCTGACGGCAACCGTCGTGGGAACCCTGACGGCGCTGGCGATCGGCAAGGGAGACCTGCCGTTCAAGGGCCTGGTGCAGGCGATGGCCCTGGGACCGATGATCGTTCCGCACGTCGTGCTCGGTGTCGCCCTTTACCTCGTCTTTTCGCCGCTGCACCTGACGGGGACCTTCGTCGGGTTCCTGGTGGCCCATACGGTGCTTGCCGTCCCCTTCGTCGTCATTACCGTCACCGCGGCCCTCCAGCGCCTCGACCCGGCCCTGGAACTGGCGGCGCTCAATTGCGGTGCCTCCAGGGCCCAGGCCTTCGCCCTGATCACCATGCCGAATATCGCGACGGGCATTGCGGCCGGCGCCGTGTTTGCCTTCATTGCCTCCTTTGACGAAGCGACCGTCGCCTTCTTTCTCTCCGACGCGGGCGGAAAACCGATCGGCCGCAAGATGTTTGAAGACATCGACTTCAACCTCACCCCGGTGATTGCAGCCGCCTCGACGGTGATCGTCTCGGCCTCGCTGTGCCTCATCGGCATTGCCCACCTCATCTCCAGTGCCCGCCGTATCAACAGCAAGGAAGGACGACCGGAATGACCACCAGATCGATCAAACACGCCATCGCAGGCCTGACCCTCGCCGTCACGCTCGCCACCGGCCACACCGGTGCCGCCGCGCAAGAGCAGGTGATCATCGCCTCCACCGGCGGCGCCTATGACCGCGCGCTGAAGGAAGCCTGGTTCGACCCCTTTACGCAAGCGACCGGGATCGCGGTACAGGTGGTGTCTGCCACCAATGCCGAGATGCGGGCCAAGGCGTCAGCCATGGTCCGGGCCGGAAATGTCACCTGGGACCTCTACCTGGAAGGCGAGATCCAGGCAGCCTCCGATGCCCACCGGCAGGTGACGGAAGACCTGTCGCCGTTCTGCGCCGGTTATGCCTCCAAGGCCGGACTGGTCGGCAATGCCTGTGCGCCGGGCGGCGCGCTCCTGCAATCGACGGCAACCCTTCTGGCCTATCGCACGGATGGAAATCGGCCGGCGCAGCCGGAGACCTGGGCCGACATGTGGGACACGCAGACGTTTCCCGGCGGTCGTGCCTTTCCCAATTTCGACGACCCATGGCGGGTGCTTGCCGCAGCCCTGCTCGCCGACGGCGTCGACAAGGACAAGCTGTTTCCGCTCGATGTCGACCGTGCCTTTGGGAAACTCGACACCATCCGCGACCACGTCACGCTGTGGTGGAAAACCGGCGACCAGAGCGTTCAGGGCTTTCGCAACGGCGACTATGATCTGGGCCAGATCTGGCTGACGCGGGCCAGGTCGATGAAAGACGAGGGCCTGCCCATCGCCTGGTCCTACAAGGCTGCCTTTCTGGTCGGCGATCGCATTGCCCTGATCAAGGGCGCGCCGAACCGCGACAATGCCCTGAAGCTGATTGCCTATTGGCTCGACAACCCGTCGGTCCAGGCACAGGCATGCAGCACATTGTCGTGCACGCCGCCCAGCGCCGACGCGATCGCCTTGATGTCTGAGGAGGCGCGCCAGTCGATGCCGACCACCGATGAGATCAGCCAGCATGTCATCGTCCCCGATGCCGAATGGATCAATGCGAATGCGGCCATGCTGCTGCAGCGCTGGAACAACTGGGTTCGCTGACAGAGCCTTGCGCGCGAGGAACGGCAGGCCTTGCAAGCTTGCCGCCCCCGTCCAAGCCGAGCAGGGCGCGATTGACTGCAACGGCATCGGCAGCAGAGCCTGCGCCTCGGAACATGCGAAGTCCCGTTGAAGAGGGTACCATGGAAGATAAGGTCCTCATCGTCTCCAGTGACGCGGATTTCTGCGTCTTCATCGGCCATGTCCTGGCGCAGAGCGGCTTTCGATCCAGTGTCATCGATCCAGCCGACGGGATCGATGACGACGCCCTGCGCACGATCCAGGCCATCATCGTCGCCAGCAATGACGACATGGACGCCATCCTGGCCTTCTGCCGACGGGTTCGGGCGGTGCCCTCGCCCCAGCCGATGCCGCTGCTGGCGTTGATTTCGGCGCGCCATGAGCAACACTACCTGTCGCTGGTCAAATGTGGCGTCGACCAATGCATCTTGCGCCCCGTCGCGCCGGACCTGATCATCTCCTGCCTGATCAGCGTGATCCAGAGATCAGGTCGACCGCTGGTCCGGAAGGCTCCCGACGGTCGGCAGCCCGATACCCTCACCACCAGGGATGATACACGGCAGCTGATCGGCCACGGTGGCAGCATCCACCTCACCCCGACCGAGTACAGGCTCCTGAAGCGGCTGCTTGCCAGCCCCGGACAGGTTGTCTCCCGCGGTCAACTGATCGAAGCGGCCTGGCCCGCGGCGCGCCATGTCGAACCGCGCACCGTCGACGTCCATATCGGCAAGCTCCGGCAGGCGCTGGTGATGACGACGGGACGGCGGGTGATCCGGACGATCCGCTCCAGCGGCTTTGTCGCCGAGCTGCCGGGCGTTGCAGACTGCAACGACGAGCCCTGCTGAAGTCTTGTCGAATTCTTAGGGGTGTCTTCGTGGTCAGCGCCGGTTTGCCATGACCAACTCCCGGCTTGCAGAGCCATTGGGAGGCAAGCCATGCGAAAAGAGCAAATGAGCGCGCAACATCGGAGCGGGCGCAACACAGCGGCGATGATCGACGCGGCCAGCAGGTCCTTTGAGGCCGCGCACTATCAGGGCATCATGGCACTCTACGCCGCTCCGATGACAGGGCGCTACGTCCATCTGCCGGCCACCGGCAAGACCGTCGTCGACTTCGTCCGCTGCTCCTACCTTGGCCTCGACAATCATCCATCCATCACCGAGGGCGCCGCCAGGACCGTGCAAGACAGTGGTGCCCTGCACTGGTCCTGCGCCCGCACACGACTGAACTTCAGCGTCCTGGGGGATCTGGAGGCGGAGCTTTCGAGCCTGTTCGACGCCAAGGTCGTCACCTTTACCACCGTACTGGCCGCCAACATGAGCGCGCTGCCGCTTCTGGCGTCCGGTCACATGACGAGCGGGCGCAAGCCGGTGATGGTTTTTGATCGACTGGCTCATGCGACGCTGGCGCACCACAAGGCCGTTGTCGCCGAGGAAACCCCTGTCGAAACGATTGTCCACAACGATCTCGACGCACTGGAAGCCCTGTGCAAGAGCCATCAGCAGGTCGCCTACATCTGTGACGGCGTCTATTCGATGGGCGGTCATGCGCCCCTGGAGGCGCTGCGATCCCTGCAGGACAAATATGGGCTGTTCCTCTACGTCGACGACGCGCACGGCATTTCGATCGAAGGCCGGCACGGGGCCGGCTTTGCCCGCAGCGCTCTGGGGCCGCTTGGCGAGCGGACGATCGTTGCCGCCTCTCTGGGGAAGGGATTTGGTGCTTCGGGAGGAATGGTCATGCTCGGCACCGCCCGCCAGGAGTTACTGTTTCGCCGCTTTGCCATCGCCTATGCCTTTTCCGCGTCACTCAACACGGCCGCAATTGGGGCCGCGTTGGCGTCTGCGGCCATCCACCGGACAGCGGAACTTTGGAAGCGCCAACAGTCGCTGCGAAACAATCTTGTCCTGCTGGACACGCTCCTGCCGACAGACCAGGCTTCGTCCATCCTGCCCATTCGCACCGTGCGGATCGGCGATGAACTGCTTGCGGTTGCCGCGGCGCGACAACTGCTGGAGCAGGGCTTTTACACCTCGGCCATCTTCTTTCCCACCGTCGCCCGTGGCGAGGCGGGGCTTCGTATCTGCCTGACGAGCGACCATTCACAACAGCAGATCAGGGACCTGGTAGCCGCGATCGCCGGGATCATCGATGAAATCCGGACGCCGATCCTGTGAGCTTGGCAGGAGAAATCCCGACCCGTCAACGCGGCCATCGTGCAGACTGCAGGCCTCACGCCTCTGCCCAAGTCGAGAGCGGCTGCGCGAAACCCTCGGACAGGCGTCTCCTGGCGCGACAGTGTCTTTGCGGCTGGCGTCCTCATCGGACAACAAAAAGGCCCGCGCAATGGCGGGCCTCAAGATCAGACACGATGGGTGGTTCAGGTCTTGTCGACAATGTTCTTGGCGGCGTCTTTGGCTTTGCCCTTGGCCTGCTGCGCATCGCCCTTGGCTTCCTGCGCGGCACCTTTGTTTTCCATGCTGTGGTTGTCCGTGGCGTCGCCTACAGCCTGATTGGCCTGGCCGGTCAACTCATTGGCTTTGCCGGAAATCTTGTCGGATGTCGAACCCATGATCATTCTCCTTGTCTCGCGGTTACGCGCGGCATCGAAGTCGCTATCCGGTCAAAACGCCGGGAAAGTCCATCATCAGCCGCTTAAACGTCCGCTTGCCTATACAATGTCTGGCGGCACGCATTGTTCCGCGTCGCGACAGCCACGCGGAAACGCAGCCAGTATGAAGAAGCAGAGCCTCGACGCCATCTTCGGGCGTCCATTTCTGGGCCGGAGAGAGCTTCAGGCCGAAATTCAGGTGGACGGCGCTTCTCTCCAGCTTCGGTCGCCTGCAGATGACAATTGGCGCCTATATGACCGAAGCACAGCAGCAACCGCTGGAATTTTAGGTCTGACTACCATAATGAAGTGCCACTGAGTCTTGCCTGCGTGCGTGCGCCTCTTGCCTATCAATGCAACGGGGAACATTCTTCTCCGGCCTTCGTTCTCAAGAAAATCAAGCGCAGCCGAACTATCAGGTTGGTATGGAACAAAGACATGACTGGCAGCTCACCGACGTGCTGCACAACGAGCAGGGTCGCGGCGATCCTTTTGCAGCTGCCGTTCGCGCTACCCGCATGCCAATGGTGGTCACAGATCCGGGCCAAGCTGACAATCCCATTGTTTTCGTCAACGAAGCATTCCAGGCCCTGACTGGCTACAGTCGCGAAGAATGCATCGGCCGAAACTGCCGCTTCCTTCAGGGTGCCGAAACGGATCCCGCGACGGTTGCGAGGATCCGTGATGCCGTGAAACGCGGCGATGACTTTTCCGACGACATTCTCAATTACCGCAAGGACGGCACTCCGTTCTGGAACGCGCTGTACCTGAGCCCCGTGCGCGGCGGCAACGGAGACATCCAGTTCTTCTTCGCCTCCCAGCTCGATGTCAGCCAGCGCGTCGATGCCCAGCAGCGTGTGATCGATCAAAAGGAGCAGGTCGAGCATGAGGTGCGGGTTCGAACGGCCGATCTGGAAGCATCGGTCGAGGCGCAAGCCATGCTGCTGCACGAGGTTGATCACCGGGTGAAGAACAATCTTTCGGTGATCGGCTCCTTGCTGCGCATGCAGATCAGGGATTCCGACGATCCGAACGTGCGCAAGGCACTGCGGTTGACCATGGAACGGGTCGACGCCATGGCGGCAGTACACCGCAGGCTCTACCAGGCGGACGATGTACGTTATTTTGACGTGTCGTCATTCGCGTCAAACATCGTTCAAGACGCCATCAGCGCCAGCCGCTTCAAGCACGTCTTTCTCCATTCCGATGTTCAAACGGCTCTTCTCCCGGCAGGGCAAGCCACCTCTTTTGGCCTGTTGCTCAACGAAATCCTTCTGCACCTGTTCAACCCCCCTACGCCGATCAAGTCGGTGCGTCTTCGATGCGCGGCCAGCGATGACCACATAACGATCGTGGTGGGCAACGAACTTTCGCACAAGCCCCCCCAAAACACGCTCCCCCCTTTGAGTCTCAAGCTGGTTTCGCGCCTGAGCGCGCAACTCGACGCCAAGGTGGCGTGGGACCATTCCTTGACAGGCCTCACCGCAACCCTAACGATCCCTGTGAGTTTCGCATGAACCGACCCACGCCCCCGCTCAAGATCATGATTGTTGAAGATGAACCGCTGATTGCCATGGACATGGAAATGATGGTGGAAGAGGCCGGTCACAAGGTGATTGCCGAGGCAGCCTCTCTCTATGACGCGGAGGATTGGGACAATGGGCTGGAACCCGATGTCGCCTTCGTCGACATCCAGCTTGGCCGCAAGACCAGTGGCCTTGACGTCTCCAAGCTCATCCAGCAGCGCTGGCCGGAGACGATCATTGTCTTTGTCACCGCAAATCCCAAGATCATCCCCGAGGATTTCGGCGGAGCACATGGTGTGATTCCGAAGCCCCTGTCGCATAACGGTTTTCTGGCCGCTATCAAGTATATTCAGGCACGCGTCTGTGACCCGCCCCAGGGGGAACTACGACCCAACAGCTTCACAGCTTCGCCTGCCTTTGCGGCGCCATGCAGCCAATGACCGGGCGCGGGGGACGCAGCCCTCAGCCGCAGACCGGTATTCACCGATCCGCGGGTGTTGAGATCTCTGCCGTGTTCCTTTAATGTTCTGGGCGATCGGGTGGGCCACTTGCCCCAGGGAAGGAACGCGATTTGTTAGATGAGACCCTGATGAGCATTGATCCGGCGCTTGCTGCGTGTGAAAGAGAGCCTATCCACACACCCGGCTCGATACAGCCCTACGGCGTGATGCTGGTCACAGCCAGCGATAGCAGGACGATCGTCGCGGGCGCAGGTCCGGTCGAAGACCATTTTGGCGGCAGCTGGCAGGGGGCGTCTGCAGGCGGTCTCCTGGGGGTGAACCTTGATGACCTGTGGGAAACGATCACCACGGGCAGGCTGACATCGCTCGGCCGCGTGCAAGGCAAGACCCGAGAGATGAACGCGGTAGCCTATCGCAGCGGTGACTACGTGATCATCGAGCTGGAGCCGCGCACGCGCGAAGACGACATCGACTTCACCTATGTCTACGACCTTGATATGGCCGCCACCGAGTTTGAGCGCGCGTCGACGCTGTCGGACCTGTGTTTTACAGCGGCGCATCGGTTCCGGGAGATGACCGGGTATGCGCGGATCATGGTCTACAGGTTTCTCGATGATGACTCCGGCGTGGTCATTGCCGAGAGCACGGACGTGCAGTCCGACAGTTTTCTGAACCATCACTTCCCGGCCTCCGATATCCCCCGTCAGGCCAGGGCGCTCTACATTCGCAACCGAGTGCGTGTGATTGCTGATGTCGACTATCAGCCGGCACCGATCAGGCCGTTCAAGGAAGAGCTCGCTGCTCTCGATCTCAGCGACTCCACACTGCGGAGCGTCTCGCCGATCCATATCCAGTATCTGAGGAATATGGGGGTTGGAGCCTCGGCATCGATCTCCATTGTCAGGGACGGGATCCTGTGGGGACTGATTGCCTGCCACAACCCGACCCCCAAGCACATTCCCCGCAGTGTCCAGGTGGCAGTACAGGCGCTCGCTTCCTCGCTTGCCCGGCAGATCAAGGGAAAAACGGACGGCGAATTCTATCGAGAGCGTCTGCGACTGCGGTCTCAGGAAGATGCTGTCATGAGCCGCCTCGGCACGGACAAGTCTTTGATGGCGTTCTTTGAAAGAAGTGGGGGTGAGCTTGCCCGGCTCGTCAGCGCCGACGGCTTTGCAGCGATTCAGGGGCAGGATCTCTACACATTCGGCAAAGTGCCCGACAAGATCGATATCAGAGCGATTGCTGAGCATGTCCGTGTCCCGGCGGCTGTCCAGCCCATGGCCACACAGTCTCTGCAGACCAGCTATCCAGAGGCGGCCGTCTACGCCAACCTTGCCAGCGGGCTGCTGGCCGTGACGATGTCGACCGAGGTGCCAACGATTTTGCTATGGTTCAGGGCCGAGCATCTCGAGGTGGTCACATGGGCGGGCAACCCCCACAAGGGCAATCCGGGCGATGGATCACCGCTTACGCCACGGACGTCATTTGCGGATTGGACGGAAACGGTCAAAGGCAAGTCAAGACCCTGGACGCTCGCTGAAACCGAAGCCGCCGCGCGCGTCGTTCGCCTCATGCTGGACTATCGCAACAATCGTCGCATGCGCGAGCTGAACCGCGAGTTGGCGACGACGCTGAAAGAGAACGAGGCGCTGATGCTTCAGAAGGACTTCCTTTTGAAGGAGGTCAACCACCGGGTGCAGAACAGCCTGCAACTTGTATCGGCGTTCCTGCGCCTTCAGGCAAGAAGCGCAAACGACGCGCCGTCAAAGGCACATCTGGATGAAGCGCAAAAACGCCTGACTGCTGTCGCGCTTGTCCACCGCAGGCTCTACAAGGACGACAGCTCGGAAGTCATTGATCTCGGCCGGTATCTCGCGGATCTCTGCAACGAAACACTGTCAACCATGGACGACGGTTGGGCACACCAAATTGAACTTAATCTGGCACCCATTCTCGTTGCCACGGACCGCGCCATCAATATTGGGTTGATCCTTACCGAACTCATCATCAATGCCAACAAATACGCCTATGATGGAAATCCCGGACCCCTTGCCATTGATCTGGAGCAGCATAGAGCATCGCTGCGACTGAGCGTCTCCGATCGTGGCAATGGCAAGGCCGTCGAGACGGCCGCAGGTTATGGCTTTGGATCTCGGATGCTGGCGGCCATCGTGGAGCGATTGGGTGGGCACATCGATGAGGAAGACAACCATCCTGGGCTGAGGACAGTGGTAACGGCGCCCATCCAGGGCGCCTAGATGCCCGGTGTGCCCGTCGGGGTAGCCGGGTGGTGAGCCTGGTCAGAATTGAACGTGCGACAGCGGTGCGGCCAATGTCCAGACGATCCGTCCTTCACGCGCGGTCCAGGAGCTTGAGCCCCGCAGAGCTGCAGCAACGATGCGCTTCAAGACCAGCGCACCAAATCCATTTTCGTGCGCGAGAAGGTCAGGCTCTTTCATGCAGGTCTCGCTCCAGGTGATCTGAAATTGCGCGCCGTCGGACAGAGGGTCTATCGCCCACGACAGCTCAACATCAGATTGGTGCGGTCCAGAGAACTTAATGCGATTTACCACCAGTTCATGCAGCGCCATGCCGAGGTTCAAAACGGCGTTGGCGTTAAGCAGAATTTCAGGACCTGACATCGAAACCAGTTCGTCCGAACCAGCTCCCTTGAGCTGATGGGAGATCAGATGCCTCAGGTCAACCCCGGCCCAATCGACGGATGACAGCAGGTCCTGCGAGTGCGACAGCGCCATGATCCTTTCGCGGACACGCGTCTCGAATATCTTGATGTCCTGCTCGCGCGCAGCTGTCTGGCCAATGACAGCAAGTATGACCGCATACTGGTTCTTGACCCGGTGATTGATCTCCCTCAGCAACAGCTTCAGACGCCGTTCCTTTTCCCTGCTCTCGGTGATTTCTCGCGCGATATTTGAAGCACCGATGATGCCGCCTCGCTTGTCCCTGATGGGTGAGATGGTGATGGAG
Source organism: Pseudorhizobium marinum (assembly GCF_000705355.1). Classification (NCBI taxonomy): domain Bacteria; kingdom Pseudomonadati; phylum Pseudomonadota; class Alphaproteobacteria; order Hyphomicrobiales; family Rhizobiaceae; genus Pseudorhizobium; species Pseudorhizobium marinum. The sequence goes on along the minus strand of NZ_JMQK01000019.1, from coordinate 15,977 downwards.
ACATGAACCAGAGTGCCGTCGCGGGTGCGGCGTGTCGTCTCGAAAGTCTCAATCCTCTCACCCAACTCCAGGCGTCGAAGGATCTTCACCTCGTCTGCATGCCGCTCTTCTGGAATGAGAATGAAGATCAAATTTCCAATCATCTGATCGGCGGTGTGGCCAAACAGCTTTTGCGCGGCCAAGTTCCAACTGACGATGGCGCCAGTCAGATCCAGACTGATGATGGCATCTGACGAGCTGTCGACAATCGCGGCAAGCCGGGCCTCGCTGAGGCTCTTGCGCCGGCCTTTGCCCCCGCCGGGTTTGAACATGTGCATTCTCGCGTCGCGGTGAAACTGAAGTCTCGGATCCTGTTCAATGTGAACTTCTGTAGTGCAGCCGTAACGAGACAACCCCGAGTTTGTTGCAAGCGGCAAATGAATTGCGCCCGACCGGGCAGTCATTCGAACGCCCTTTAGGTACTACAGGTCTTTCCTGGAAGCGGCGATAGCTCAATAGTTTCATCTGCGCAGGAGAGGCATTCCTTGCCATCCCCGGCATGACCGGGTTCACCCCCTGTTCGATGGTGCTTGCCATAGCCACCATCGCCGGCGCGGCTGCGGAAGAGCCAAAACGCCCACACTTCGATCGTAACCGAAGCTTTGCTCCCAGCCAGCTGTCATAACGGCGTATCGCCATCGGAGCTCCGAGTCTTGACATCTTGCCCATCATTCAGGACGGCCGCCTTCTTCGGCTGGCATGTGGTCGCTGCAACCTTTGTGCTGGCCGTGTTTGGCTGGGGCGTGGGGTTTTATGGACCGCCGATCTACCTGCAAATGGTGGTCCAGCGGACGGGATGGTCCGTTGCGCTCGTCTCGACTGCCGTGACGCTGCATTTTCTTGTCGGCGCGGCAGCGGTTGCCAATCTTCCTCGACTCTATCGGGTTGCGGGGATCCCGTATGTCACCATCACTGGTGCGGTTCTTCTCGCCATCGGTGTCGCCGCGTGGTCTCTCGCTGATCAGCCCTGGCAGCTGTTTACCGCCGCTCTCCTGAGTGGAACGGGCTGGGTCGCGATGGGCGCGGCGGCGGTGAATACAATTATCGCGCCCTGGTTTGTTCGCGCCCGCCCGGCAGCACTGTCCATGGCCTACAATGGGGCGAGTGTGGGTGGCGTGGTCTTTTCGCCCCTATGGGTCATGCTCATTGCCACGAGCGGGTTCTCACAGGCAGCCACCCTCATCGGTATCACGATGGTCACCACCGTGGTCGCTCTGTCTGTTGTGGCATTTTCCAAATCTCCCGAGGGCTTGGGACAATCTCCGGACGGAGCACAGCCAGATTCAGCGGCGCCACTGACGCCTCCCGCACTCGCGGCGCCCGCACGACGCGGTTCGCTATGGCACGACCGCCGCTTCCTCACGCTCGCAGCAGGCATGGCGGCCGGTTTGTTTGCGCAGATCGGACTGCTCGCTCATCTGTTTTCGATCATGGTTCCGGCCTTCGGATCGCAGACAACGGGCCTGCTGATGGGTGGTGCTACCCTCTCGGCAATCGTCGGGCGCACCGGCATCGGCTGGCTGATGCCGATCTCGGCAGACCGCCGCCTGATTGCGTCTGCAAGCTACGGCGTTCAGATCATCGGCGCCCTGATGCTGCTGGTAGCGGGTGGAGACAGTGCCGCTGCCATGATCGGCGGGGTGCTGCTTTTCGGGCTCGGCATTGGCAACGCCACGTCGCTTCCGCCTCTCATCGCCCAGGTGGAATTCGACAAAGCCGATGTCTCCCGCGTGGTGCCGCTGATCGTGGCCCTCAGCCAGGCGACATATGCCCTTGCACCGGCAATTTTCGGGCTTGTCCGAACGGTCTCTGATCCCGCCGTCTTCATAGTCGCGGCAGCGATCCAGTTTCTGGCGGTGATTGCATTCCTATACGGACGGCAGAAAGCTGAAGTTGCGTCGACAGCTGCCTCCGCTGGACAGCGCCAGCCGTGATAGTGCAAACAGCGCCGGCGATCCTTATGATCACCCTCATGCCATCAGCTGCTCATGGAGCTCGCACCGCTATCAAACCAATCTGAAGAGAGGCCTGTCATCAGATGTGGCGGCACGGATCGTTTGAAATTTCCGGAGTGGCTGGTCCGACGACCTGCACCTTGATGACCGTCGACCGTCGAACCCTCCTTTGATCCTTTGTCGGCAAGACGCATCCCGTTGGCGCAGTTCGTCTCGACAACGTCGAAAACTGGCGTCCCGTGGTCCGCATGGTTGCGATTGTCCCAAAGCGACAGCAGCAAGGGCTGGAGCGAACTATCACGCACGCTGTCGAGTGGACTGCCCGGACGCGCCACATAAAGACATCAGAAGTTTACGCCGCCTGCGAGGCGGTGCGCTTCTACGGGCAAGCCGGTTGGAAAAATGATCGAAGCCAACCGGCCCAGCCCCCTCATGGCCACGAGCCGATAACGCCGGGCGCCGGCCGCGAGCGGTTGCAACAAGAGCAGAAAAACCTCGGGGTTAGGAGCAACTCGCTAAGACGTTTCTCCCACAAGCCATCGCTTTCGTCACGCCCGAACGGATGCTATACGGTCGACCATGAACCTTTTGTCGATCCAGTCGCATGTTGCCTACGGGCATGTGGGCAATTCGTCCGCCGTCTTCCCGCTCCAGCGGCTCGGGGTGGAGGTTTGGCCAATCCATACGGTGCAGTTCTCCAACCATACCGGCTATGGGGCATGGCGCGGCCAGGTGTTCGAGGCCTCATTGATCGGAGAACTGGTCGAGGGAATTGAGGATCGCGGGCGTCTCGTCGCCTGCGACGGAGTGCTGTCGGGCTATATGGGCTCGGCGGAAACCGGCGCCGCAATCCTCAACGCAGTGGGGCGAGTGCGGGTGGCGAATCCACGTGCGGATTATTGCTGCGATCCGGTGATCGGGGATGTGGGTCGCGGCGTCTTCGTACGTCCCGGCATCCCCGAATTTATGCGTGATGCAGCGGTCCCGGCGGCCGACATCGTGACACCCAACCAGTTCGAGCTGGAATTCCTCACGGGACATACCGTCGTCTCGCAAACGGATGTTCTGGCTGCCTGCGAGCGCCTGCACGCCAAGGGGCCGAAGGTGATTCTCGTCACCTCTGTTCTCACGGACGAGACGCCTGTAGCCTCTATCGATCTTGTCGCCTCCGGACCGGACGGCCGCTTCCTGCTACGCACACCGCGTCTAGATGTATCGCTAAATGGAGCCGGGGATGCTATCGCCGCCCTGTTCTTCCTGCACTTGAAGCGGACGGGCTCGGCGGCGGCAGCGCTCCGGGCCGCGGGATCCTCCGTCTACGGACTGCTCCGGCGCACCTTCGAGGCCTCTTCGAAAGAATTGTTGATGGTGGAGGCCCAGGACGAATTGGTACAGCCATCCACCGTGTTTGAGCCACTCAAACTTTGAACCGCCTTTGGGCCGGCTCCGTCATGGGTCACAAGCGCCATGTTTGGACGGCTCCGGTTTGGCAAGAGGTTTCGACTTTGTGCAGGTTGCTGGTCGGAGCTGCCCTGTGTCCCGCCTTTGGATGCGGCGCAGAAATACGCCGCTGGCCAAAATGCTCTCCGCGGATCAGGTCCCGGTCAATAGCCCGCGCTCGAAGCGCCTGGCGCTTAGTGGGTTGTCCCTCTCCTTGGGCCGACTGGCGTAAGTGCGTTACAAGTCTCCTGCTCTTACCAATGAGGTTCACGACGCAACCGCCAACTCGATCGAGGTGGTCGCCCGTAGAGCGGCGCGGCTCTTCGGCACCGCATCCAGCGTCCGCAGGGCGTTCATTGCCGTTTGCCGCTCCCTGCTCTTTCTCGCTCCGTCCATGTTGACCTGCCTTTCCAGGATGGAAAGACCATAAGAACCGGAGACAAGACGAGGAAAAGCAGGAAATTATCGACTGTCGCAGCCTGTCGCGAAGCGTCGAAGGGACGGCGGAAATCTTCGCCTGCTACGTCTTCGCCTTTGGTGAACCTGCCAGACCAAGAAACACGAGAACCGCCTGATTGAGCCGTACGATATCCTCATCGTCCAGCCGGCCGACTCTTGTTCCCAGCTTGGATTTGGGAACCGTCGTGATCTTGTCCACCATCAACCGGCGCGGCGAATGCAAGCTATTGCGCTCGTTCGGCTCCACGGGCAGACGGAACAGGGGCGCGTCAGTCTCGTCCGTGGTGAAGGCGCAGACAGTGATGGAATCCGTGGCGTCAAATGCCTCGTCTTGCACAACGACAACAGGGCGAGGTTTGCCCGCCTAATCCTTGCCACCAGAGACAGTCCATATGTCGCCGCGCCTCATGCATCATCGCCATGTTCGAAATCGATGTCGGACACCGCATCAATAAACGCCTGATCACTCAATGCATCATCACTTGTCGCCACGGCGAGCGACTGCCGATGTGCTTCCGTCTTGAATGACGGTGCACGGACGTCTGGCACCCAGATTTGAATTGGGCGCAGGCCTTGCGCACGCAGACGCGCTCGATACTCGCTCACCTTCACGCGGGAAGGCTTGGGATTGGAAACAGAGGGCATGGCAGGCCCCATCACAGCAGGTTACATGTAACCTATCACAAGCCGACGCTGTTCGCGACTCTTCTGTTAAGAGGATCCAGGACTACGGTCTGAACTGAGGGGGTGGATGCCCCCTCCGGCGGCATCGGCCTATGGTGCCTGCCTAGAGCCATGGTGGCGCTCACGGAGGAAGGGCAGATGACACAGGTGCATATCCTTGCGATCGACCCCGCGAAGCGGAGCTTAATGGTCTTGAGGCGTCTGCGACCAAGTCTGCGCTCGTTTGCCCGAGGTGCCTTCGAGAGATTAGAATCGTCGAGGGCCAGAGGCTCAACCCGCGCCGCACCTCCATAAAGGGCGCAGAACTCCCGTGCGGGCTCCAGGCTGCGGCCGCAGACGACAAGCACGAGTTCATCGATGTCACTCAGAAGTTCGATCAGCCGCCCACCGAACACACCGTACCCACCCAGGATCATGACCCTCATCCGGGGACGCTTCTGTCCCACGTAACCATCGGATTGATGAGCCGTTCCGGTCAAAGGATGCGGTCTCTGTACTGCTCTGGGGCTATCCAGCAACTGTCGCGTCGACCGAACAAACGATACCGGTTTCTTGCCACCAAGCGGTAGATGGGATCACGTAGCGAGGGGGGCACACTGCGGAATATCCAGACGAGCGACCAAGGAAACCCAAGCCGCTCATAGATGCTGATAACGGCATCGCTGTCGCGACGTTCGATCGCCCTCCACAACCAGCATGCTTGTCGGTTCGTTCGGGTCCATCCCGTGCTTGCGATAGAGAGCCTGCCCGATGTCGCCCTGCATAGATGCCAGTCGGAAAATCGCGGCATGATCCCGCTCCAGAACGAAACGAGCGTTGGCCGAGCACAACACGCATTCGGCGTCGAACAGAATGATGGGGCCGGCAGACGTGGTTGCTGTGTTGATCGTTGCCATCGTACGATGTTGTAACGGGTTTCGACGCGCCGACAAACATTCATCCGCAAGGTCGGCAACAAACGTAAGGGGAACCGGCGGTTGGAACTGCCACATCCTGACGGGGTCGCCACCAAGCTGATGCCGAACCGTCGACTTTGCGACATTCTCCGCTTGCGGTGCCGAGGTGGCTTTGGTCTATACAGCGGATGCGGTAACAGAGTTGAAGCTTGTCGATGAAAATTCTCCTTTTGGGCGCGAACGGCTTCATCGGCTCCTCGATCCTCATGCGCCTGATGTCGGCTGGACATGAGGTTACCGGGCTTTCGAGAAATCCAGATCGCGCAGCGCTCAGATGGCCCGCAGCGAGGTGGCTGAAGCGCGATCTCGCCACCTTGACGGGCATCGCGGACTGGCAAGAACTGGTTGAGGACCACGCCGTCATCGTCAACTGCGCCGGCGCTCTCCAGGACGGACCTGCAGATGATCTTGCGGCGACGCAGGAGAGGTCCATGCGCGCGCTGTACGAGAGTGCCTTATTGGCGGGCGGCAAACGGATCGTGCAAATCTCGGCCCCCGCCGTCCCCAAGCTCGACTACCTGCCATTCTTGGCGACCAAACGCCGCGCTGATGATGCTTTGAAGTCAAGCGGCGTTGAATATGTCATCCTGAGGCCAGCACTTGTCCTTGGAAGGAACGCCCATGGGGGCAGCGCCCTGATCCGCGCTTTGGCCAGCGCGCCTTTCGTCCTTCCGCTTATCCATGCCGACAGCCTTGTACAAACGGTCGCTGTTGACGACGTCGCTCAACAAGTCCTCGAGGCGGTTGAGGGCAATATCACAAGCGGAGCCGACGTCGATTTGGCGGCATCGGAGCGCCTGACACTGGCGCAACTGGTGCAACTACACCGCCAATGGCTTGGGCTCCCGTCTGCGACCGTCTTCCGCGTTCCATCAAGCATAGGCCGCGTCTGCACGCTGCTGGCCGATCTCGCAGGTCGGCTCGGTTGGCGATCCCCGCTGCGCTCGACGGCAATGGTGGTTATGGAGCAGGGGGTAATCAGCCAACCAAGAACTGGCGACGCCACCGCAGGGCCGACGCTTCAGACGGCTCGGCAGGCGCTTGATGCACACCCAGCCGGTGTCCAAGACCTGTGGTTTGCTCGGTTGTACCTATTGAAGCCGGTCGTTATCGCCAGTCTTTCGGCGTTTTGGCTGCTCTCAGGGTTGATCCCGCTGCTAGACGCTTCCCGTGCTGCAGCGCACTTCCTGCCTTTCATGACGCCGTCTACGTCCATAGCGCTGACACTCGCCACGTGCGCGGTGGACATCGCGCTGGGACTGCTCGTTCTTGTCCGGCCCTTCACCAGAAACGCGCTGATCGGGATGCTTGCGGTGGCGTTGTCGTACCTGCTTGGAGGCACGCTGTTGCAACCCGACCTCTGGCTCGACCCCTTAGGTCCTCTCGTGAAAGTCCTGCCATTCCTGCCCCTGTGCCTCGTTGCACTTGCCACACTGGACGAACGGTAATGGCGTTTGGAGAATGGCTGCGCCTAATTCACGTTCTGGGAGCGACGGTGCTACTCGGTACCGGGGCCGGCATTGCCTTTTTCATGGTCATGGCACGCCGAACCAATGACCCGTCCCTGATCGCCCATGTCTCTGGCACCGTTGTCGTCGCTGACACGGTGTTTACAGCGACGACTGTTATCGTTCAGCCAATCACCGGGTATCTTCTGGCCCAGTCGGTCGGCTGGTCGCTGACGGAAGGGTGGATCGTACTGTCGCTCATCCTCTATATCGTCACCGGTTTTTTCTGGTTGCCAGTCGTCTTGATACAAATCCGATTGCGGGACATGGCTCGCGTGGCTGCCGCCCGTGGGGAGCGTCTGCCGGAGCACTGGTACCATCTCTATCGAATTTGGTTTGCTTGCGGCTTTCCGGCATTCTTGGCAGTGACCGGGATATTATGGCTGATGCTGATGAAGCCTGATATCCGCTTCTAACAGACAACTGTCGGCGACAAACGCCAGTGCCGGCAGATAGACCCGGTTCGGACATCCGGCGTTAAAGGGTCAAGTAACTGACGGTTACGCCCAATAGCTGCTTACCGTCCGGTGACCATGTCGAATTGATGCTCATGCTGTAAGAAATTGATCGAAACATTCGCCGGACGGCGCCTCGGGCCGGAAACTTTGGACCATTCTTGCGGATAGAATATTGGGCTGCCACCCTCTTCTTGCCATCTCTCTCGACACTGGGATTGGCGCTGCTAAACTGCTCATGGACCTCAAACCCTTGGACTTCGAACCATGCTGTTGCATGCGATAAATCCTGGTATGAGCCCAGCAGGCGGAACATGCAGACTTCCGCTTCGGCGTCTTTCTGTATTCGCTCCCAGTTCATCCATAGGAGGCGCTCGTCTGACGAGAGATCGGCTGGAACGGCTTTGAGGCAGGACTCAGCGTCGGGAAACTCCCCCACCGCAACCTGTTTCGCCGCCGTCATTTCTCCCTCGTGCACGACCCATAGGCGGCATTCCTGGGTCGGGTTGTGACACAACGGTCACCCATCCGAGCTTGCTTCCATAGTAGGCATAACCCGAGAATTGGTAGGCAAGATAGCAAGATTAACGAAAATGCTGACCCGCAATGTGGCGATAAAGCACGGGGGGCTCTCAATCACGGTTTCCAAGAGCTGCCAATCGCTGCGGGTTCATCGACTCCGTCAGGAAGATCGGTGAACCTTCGCGCATCCTCAAGCCTTCTGCCGGGTTTGGTGGGATGAAGCATTTCCTCGATCACCTCGTCAGCTGATGCGATGATGCCCAGATTTTCCAATCCACGGAGCAGCCCCACCGTTGAGATCAGGTGGAGATTCGGCGGTCTGTTGAACACCCTCAGGCCAGCGTCCTCGAATAGGATCGCGACAGGTTCATTGGCCTTGAGATAGCGTTCGAGGCCTCCTTCGTCGGAGACGAAGTCGACCATCGCGAGTTCTCCTGCGTTTTTCTTGAGCTTTTGGCCAAGCCGCCGCTTTTGCCGTTCGTCCTCACCTATGTCCGTCCGCTCGATCAGGAAAGGTGGAGAGTTGCCATCGATGAAATCTTTCACTTCGGCGTCTTTGAGGTAGGAAAGATCGCTGGTGAGTTCGTCGTAGACTGCATCAACGATAACAATCTGCATGTCCAGCTCGAGTAGGAGATCAAGTCGACCAGCCACCCACAGGCTATTGATTGGACCGGCATCGGGTAGGATGATCGTGCATCTCCTCATCCAGCCCTCCAAAGCTTCGCGAAGGTGGCAGCCTGGTTTTCGATTTCGTGTGCCGGAGGGAGCGGCATGGGAAGGTCAGCATCACCCAGCGCGACGAGCAGGTCGGCGTAGTCCCTCAGACCGAGGCGGCGAACAGCCTCTCGTCTGGAGAGCAGCCCTTTTGAGTAAGCCAGAAGTGGGTCCTCGTCGGAGATTTCCCTGTCTGGTTCAGTGATTGCTTCAAAATGCTCGCGCACGATCGCCGTCATAGTTGTTCGATTTTGCGCAGCGTAAGCTCGAACCTTGGCAACCAATTCATCTGGTAGGTTCATGGTCGTGTTCTTCAACATCGAGCAACCCTTCGTTTGCTTCACATATATATGCGGCCTTCACCGCGCTGGCAAGGCTCATGCCGACATGGGCCCTCGTGAACCCTTCGAGACTGCATGCGTCGGACCTTCTTCTGTCTCAAAGGCAGGGTCTGGGAAGATCGGTCTGTATTCTACGTTTGAGTGAGTGGCTGGCGTCGGAGGGGGACAAGCATATCGGGCTTCAGCTTCCGGCCTGCTCTTCCCCATCTCCAACATGCAGATCAATAATTTAACCACGGCTTGGGTGCAAAAGCGGGCTACGGCAGCGTTGAGCCAGCACTGCAATTGCCTTCGGCAAGCGGCAAGAATAATTCGTCAATCCTGTGCGGTCGGGCGCACGACGATGCTGCCGATTTCGACGCCGTTGGGTTGTTCGATTGCGAAGGCTATCGCCCGTGCAATCGCATCAGGTGAAATGGCAAGCTCTTCCTTGCGCTTTAGGATCGCTGCCCTGATGTCCGGATCGGCTATGGCGGCATCCGCGAAGGTCGTGTCGATGAAACCTGGCGATATTTCCGTCACGCGCAGGTTCTGACCCGATTCCTGCCGCAGTGCTTCGGTGGCTGTCCGCAACGCATTCTTGGTCGCAGCGTAGACGCCCATCGTCGGTACGATTTTGATGCCGGCCGTTGATATGATGTTGATGACGTGCCCGCTGGTCTGACGACCAAACACGGGCAAGGCTGCAGCGATGCCGTAGAGCGCGCCCTTCAGGTTCACGTCGATCATGGCTTCCCAGTCATCGACCTTCAGAGCGTCGAAACGCGAGAGCGGCCCGATGCCCGCATTGTTGATGATGACATCGAGCCGCCCGAAACGCTCGCAGGCAGAGTTGACCAGCCTGTCCAGATCCGCGCGTCTGGTGACGTCGGTTGCCAGATATATGGCTTCGCCGCCCGCCGCTTCGATCTCTCCTGCCACAGCGGCGATCTCCGCTTCGCTTCGCGCACCAAGCACAAGCCGCGCACCGCGCGCCGCCAGATGAAGAGCGGTTGCCCGCCCGATGCCCCGCCCGGCTCCGGTGATGGCAACGATCTTGTTCTCTATGGTCACGATATGGCTCCATCTTCTGAATGAAAAGCCAGACCTATGGGACGCAGGCCGGATGTTCTATACCTGAATGACCATGTCTTTGTCGCAATCCGCCGAAATCACTCCCGATCCCTTCTCCGAGGTTCTTGCCGCGCTCGGCGCGCGAAGCGTTCGCGGCACCGGCCTCGAAGCGGCGGGAGAGTGGGCACTCGCCTTCGATGGGCGAACGCGATTGAAGTTCGTCGCCGTCACGAAAGGCCGATGCTGGCTTCTGCTTCCGGATCATTCTCCGACTGTGCTTGTGGAAGGCGATGTCGTTCTCATCAGCAACACGCGCTACACGGTGGCGAGTGACCCGGCGATCGAACCGATCGATGGCATGCCGCTCTACGCTTTGCCAGGACACGACATGGTGCGCCTCGGCACTGGAGACGAGACGGCCTTGATGGGCGGCGGCAGCGGCTTTGCGGATGGCAGCGCCGCGTTCGTTCTGGATGCGCTTCCGAGCTTTCTGCGCGTCGACCGGACCTCGTCCACCGCCGAGGCTGTCGCAAGGACGCTGAAAGTCCTGAGGTCGGAGGTCGCTAGCGCGGAACTTGGCGGATCGCTCATGGCCGAGCGACTGGCGGAAATCCTTGTCATCGCAGCCGTCCGAGCTTTCGTCGCCACCAGTCCGACCACCAGTGTCGGGTGGATCACCGCACTGGCCGACCCACGGATCGGCAAGGCCCTCAGACTGTTGCACGCCGATGTCGCTTACCGTTGGACAGTTCCAATGCTGGCGTCGGAGGTCGGCATGTCACGCTCGGCCTTCGCGCAGCGCTTCACGGAGCGTGTCGGCCGCCCACCTCTCGACTACCTGACCCGCTGGCGCATGGTTCTGGCGCAGCGAAAGCTGAACACGGGCCAGACCGTCGCGTCAGTTGCCACCGCAGTCGGCTATAACTCGCAAAGCGCCTTTTCGCATGCCTTCAAGCGAACCCTTGGGCGCACGCCACGATCGGATGGCTGCTGACAGACTTTGCGAGGGTTGTCGCAGCCATGACTCCTGTCCACCGTCGCCGGTCGTGGGCTGGGAATTGCCTGCCGCACTTGCCGGCGACCGCCATCGCCGTCGTTGCCTGCAAGCGGCGAACTCGAGAGAGGCGGGCTATCAACCTTCGACGGTGTCGAGTGAGGACTTGTAGATGTCGAGAACGAGTCGACTTTTTGAAATGCTGAGTGTGCTTCGCGCAAGACGCGTACCGGTAACCGCCACCGACCTGGCGTCGGAACTTGGGATATCTCCGCGAAGTGTGTACCGAGATATCGAGACCTTGCGGCTCCTCGGAGCGCCTCTCGACGGACAGGCGGGCGTTGGCTATCGTCTGAAGGAAGGATTTTTCCTTCCCCATTTTGCTTTTTCGGCAGACGAACTGGATGCCCTCGTCCTCGGTTTGGAATGGGTGCAGCAGCGAGCCGATCCTGCTTTGGCTCAAAGCGGCAGCAGCGCTTTGGCCAAGATTTTTTCGGCAAGGGCTGGCGGCGCCTTGTCCGGTGCCGCAGCACCGCCTCTGTTGATGGCCGCCACGGCGTCCCAGCGAAAGGATCCAGGGCATGTCACGCCAATGAGAGACGCTATCCGTCGGCAACGGAAGGCTATCATCGACTACGAGGACGCGTCTGGCTCCCTGTCGAGCCGAACCATCTGGCCGTTTGCCCTCGTCTATTTTGATGATGTGCGCATTCTCGCAGCCTGGTGCGAACTCAGGTCGGCTTTCCGCCACTTCCGGGTGGATCGTGTCCGGGGTATCAACCTACTGGAGGAGCGCTATCCAGAGCGCCGCCATTCTCTCATGAAGCGCTGGCAAGAGCAGGATCGTGACTGGCGTTCGCTGCTGACAGATTCTGACGCAACGGGACGCTAGCTTTGATGAAGCACTCACTTTCCGTGCCATATCAGAGGATGATTCAATGATTGCATTTTCACCTGCCGCGTTCGCCGATTTCCTTACCGCCAACGATGACTCCGCCATCGTGATGCTGAACCTGTTGCGGTTCGATCCCGATGGCGGTCGTGAACGCCATCTTGAATATCTGGAAATGGCTGAACCCATTTTGGATCGCTTCGGTGCAAAAATCCTCTTCCGTGGCGACGGCCTTCCTGTCCTGACGGTGGGCGATACAAAGGGATGGGATACGGTCTTGCTGGTGCAATATCCGAACCGAACAGCCTTCAAGGCGATGGTCGACGATCCGGAATATCAAGCCGCCTTCCAGGTCGGGAAATCTGCGCTGATAGACATCATACTGCAACCCTTGAAGTATTCCGCGAATTTCGTGTGAGACAGGCACTCTTGGGCCTGTTGATCGCGGTCGAGCATGATTACCGTTCAACGCGAGTGATCACCTCGATTGCTTCAAGGTCAGCCGCGGCACCTCCGATCCAGACGGTGCCGTTCGGCGAGAGCCTGTCTGCCTTCGCCTGTTCCCCACGACACATGGGTGTCGACGAAATCAATATCGCCGCCCAATGCTACACCTCCAACCATGTCTGGATCGATGGTGACAGGATGGTGCCGGCGGATCCGTCTTGGGATGGGTTGTGTCAATCTCTCGAACGTCCATCGGGGTAATCCACGGGACCTTTGATCTCGATCTTATTGCCGAAAGGGTCATGGATATAGAACGAGTGCCCCATACCCCGAGCACCACCATGATAGGCTTCCTGAATTATCGTGACGCCGTGGTCTTCCAGATGCGTACGCAGTGCTTCGTGGTCGAAAGGAGTGGTCGCTATGCAAATATGGTCGACATTGCGACCGCCCACCACCGAAGGAGCTGCTTTTCGCCCGCCGGGATCGGTTACATCCCACAATACGATCAGTGATGAGCCGCACCAGACCTGCTCCATCCCCAGCGCAGGATAAGAATATCTATCCCAAGATGGGCCATATCAACCGCAAGCTCAATGATCCCATCGGCTGGCAGATCTGCGTCCTTCGGTCGAGAACATGAAATTGAGGTGGTTTGCCTTCGACCATTCGAGCCGCCATGCCAAGGCTGGCGGTCAAAGCTGCCGAAACCCGGGCAAGGCTTGGGGGCGCGGCTGTGGCCAAAGACAGGTCTCAGGCTTGCGAGAGCTGACACCTCCTCCAGTTCACACATCGAGCTGTCATACCGTTTTCGCTCACCTCATAATCTATTATAGGCGAGCCTGCTGTGCTTGAGGGCTGGATTCGAAAGGAGGTCGTCCGTGGGCTATGTGATTGAGAGTGAAATTGGCGGTGTTTTTATTCCGGTCCGGGATATCGAAGCTGCACGGGACTGGTACTGCCGTCTCTTGAGCCGGCCGCCCGCAGGAGATGTCCTTTTTGGGCATCTATATGTGCTCTCCATGAAAGGCAGCACGGGGTTGCTGCTGGATAGCAAGGACTTCAAAGGACCCCATGCCGGCAAACCTATCTTCCATTTCAACACCAGTGATCTCGGCGGAGCTCGCAGCCATGCCCTGAGCATAGGGGCTGCTAACGTCACCCCGATAGTCGATGGTGCGTTCTTCACGTTCAACGACCCGGATGGGAACCTGTTGATGACCGCCAATGTCCATCCTGCGCTGCGTTTCGATCCGGGCGAATCTCGTCCAGATGAATTCTCGGCGTAATCACCCGCCTCTGCCCGCAAGCGGGCGCGCCTTTGGACTTGCGGCCTTTCCCATGAAACCAGCAAAGCCCACCCCGAGGTTCAAGCCGCAGGCGCTGAAGATGCGACGGGGCGCAGCCGGTTCTCGGCCGGTCGCGATCAATCGAATATCTTGGCGATGACCGCCTGTTCTGCGTCTTCCCATCGGCTCACCACATCGCCCACTTCCTTGATTTCTTCCTCACTGAGGTGGTGGGCCCCTTCCGCGTCGATCCGACACAAGCTGAACGGCTTGCCGACGCTGGCGGAGGTGAGGTCAAGCGCGTGCAGGACGCGCAGCACCGCGGCGCAGCCGAAACGCACTGACCGCTTGGCCAGGTGGAAGTGGGACAGCAGCGAGCCAGCCTGTTGTGCCATAGGCGCGCCGCTTCCAATAGCGTGGAAGCCGATATCGGCGTAGTGCCCGATCATGCCGGAGGGCGTTATTTCGATGATCCAAGGCTCCCCATCTCGCCATCCGGCGGCCATCACATAGGCCGATGGCGTCCCGCCGCCCTCCTCGCCCGGCACGTCAGGGATAAAGGTCTCGTAGTGATGACGAAGGATGGGCAGGACCTGTTCCTGCAGGGCGCGACCGATGTCGGGGGCTTCCAGGATCGCAGCGCTTTTTTCATTGAAACACCGCTTTACGTCCGTCAGCACGGATCGTGCGCCACTGCCGCCCCATGCGGCCGTCTTTCCCAGTGGGTGAAGCTTCTCGGCGGGATAGGTCATACCTCGTCCCTTGTCGGTGATCTGGGAATCCGAGCCGAGTACCACTCCATCTTGGCACACGGTTGCAAGCACGACAGTCATCTATCAGTCCTCTCAAGCTAGGCCTTGGACATACCTGTCGGCCCTGAGGTCCGAGCATTCATGCCTTGCCGATCACGGCAATGCGACATGCCGCGTTCTCCGCCCCACCTATACGCCTTCGCCCCCCGCCTCGTTCCACCGAGCGCCCGGCTACGGCTGACTTCGTTGCTGCGGTGCTTCAAGATTCTGTCGACCCGGGTCCGGTTTACGCTGCTTCGGCAAGTGGACCTGTCTGCCAATGAAGCCAGGCACGCACATGCCTCTGGCGGCAGTTCGGTCTTTGCCGCCCTTCCGGAGGAGGTCTCGGAGCGTCTCACCGGCACGTGGAGCGGCGCTCGCCTATATGCCGCTCCACTAAACTATAAATTAATGCACGCGAGATAGGTTATCTGCGTCTTTGAACGCAAAGAGGGGAATAGGGTTCGCAGGTAGTCTGCCGACAGATCTTCTGAAGCTCTCAAAGAGCATCTTTCAGACATAGGAGAAAAGTCGGTGCTCGGCCTAATTGCAAATCTTCGAACGATGACAAAACTTGTCATTACGTTCAGCGTGATCCTTCTTGTTGGCATTGCAGTCAACCTTATCAGCGTCAACTCCTCCACCCACCAGCAGGAGGCCACTCGCTGGACCGAGCACACATTCAGAGTTCTTCGAGCGGTCGACGACATGATCTCGGGAATGGTCAACCAGGAGACCGGCCTGCGCGGCTACTTGTTGGCGGGAGACGAGAAATTCCTCGAGCCTCAGAGGGCTGGAGAGGCGCAGTTCCAGGCAGCCTTCAATCTGGCCAAAAGCTTGACGTCTGACAATGTCAAGCAACAGCAGCGGCTTGCGGACCTCGATGCCGAGGTGAAGGCCTGGAGCACAGACGTGTTGGCCAAGGAAATCGCCTTGATGCGAAATGCCGCCACTGTTGAACAGGCTCGCGCCATGGAGATATCAGGTGCCGGCAAACTACACATGGATTCTATCCGAGCAATCGCAAAGCAGATCTCCGACGAAGAAGCCTCGCTGCTCGATGCGCGCGCCGCGGCTTCTGCGGATGCGGCCAGCCGGACCTTCTGGAGCATTGTTGTCGGCATTACGGCTACCATCATTATTATAGCAACGTCGCTGGTGCTGCTCTCGGCGACTATGATCCGGCCGATTCAGGCGATTACCGCGTCAATGAAGAGGCTCGCAGGCGGTGATGCTGATACGGTGATCCCCTATGCTGGTCGCACGGACGAGATCGGCGAGATGGCCGCGGCCGTGGAGGTCTTTCGCACCAACGCGCTGGAAAATCGTCGACTGGAGCAGGAAGCAAATGCACAGCGGTCTCAGTCGGAAGAACAGCGTCGCAGGACGGCCGAGCAGGAGCATATCCGCGCCGAAGCCATGGCGCAGGCGACCA